>JAFQLO010000027.1 GCA_017414525.1 Clostridia bacterium
ACTTGGACTGCTAAGCATCCCTATACTGGTGAATGGTACGGTTTCCTTTCAAATGAAAACGTTAGAGGACTCGTTTGCAACACTTACGTTTTAGAGCAGTATGCAGGCATCTCTGCTTCAGAGTTCGACGAGAAGTATCCTAGAACTACCGATGAATTGTTCGCTATTTACGATGTCATTATGGAAAATGAAGATGCTAAGAACGGCGGTGTTAGACCTGTTATTTACGGTGGTGACAACGCTGCAACCTATTCAGTTTCTACCACGTGGAGAGCACTCGGTCAGATAATGGGTAAAGAAAAATATGACTATTACTGGTCTGGTCAGCTTTATAAAGATAACGGAAACAAATATTATTCTGACGACTGGAAGCACTATTATGAAAACGACGCGCTCGTTCCCGCACTAGAAGTTGTTATTCAGTCTTGGGACGACCTTTATGCTCCTCAAGGTGCAGACACTATGACTCACGACGTTGCTCACGGACAACTTATGATTGACCTCGCAGCGTTTATGTACGACGGAAACTACTTCTATGAAGAAGTTCGTTACGGATTCCCTGACGCTCTCGATAAAATCCGTATGATTCCCGCACCCGCTCCTTCTTACGCTGGTATGAAGTTGAACCTCTGCGGAACTAACCACGGACTCGGCACCGTTGAAGCATATCACGGTCAGAAGTGTGCTGAATGTGATAAGATTTTCAGCGAAATGTTGAAACTTATCAACGAAGGCAAATCTGCTGAAGAAGTTAAAACTGGAACTTTAGCAAAATTCCAAGGTAAGAACGTTACCGACGAAATCGTTGCAAAAGTTTTCGAAATCGCTGGTTGTGACTACGGTATTTCTGAACCTAGTTATATCGTAGCAGGCGTAACTCCCGAAGTTAAGGAAATGGCAGAACACTTCCTCAGAATGCTCGCTAGTGATGACGCTGCTCATTTAAGAGCAAAATATTCACAGATGTCAGCATATAAGAGAGTAGACGCATCAGAAGTTGATAATTCTAAATCAGAATTCCTCCGTGATTGCTTTAAGATTAAGGCAAAAGCACAATGGACGGTTGACGTTCACGGCAAACCTACCGACACGATGGTAATCGGTTGGTATCCTCCTTATAGTGCAACTATCGGCGTAACTATCCACGCAGATCTTCCCAACACGGATAAGACCTATAAAGATCGTGATTACTATCAGATCGCAAAATCTCTTTTGAGCCCTGGTGGAAAGATTTATAAGAATATGTCTACTGATTTCTTGAAGCGCGTTCAACAAGGAGGTTTGAACACAGACGAAGCAAATAACCCCAACAAGAGCTACAAATAAGATAAATTTTTTTCTTCCCTCGCCTTAGGGCGGGGGAGGGATAATATTTAAGGTGAGAAAATGCAAAATTTAAAAAGTTTATTTAATAAGGAGAACTTAAGAAAGCGTTACAACTTTGAAGATAGAAATGCATTTTTGTTTTGCTATCTCTGTATTTTGATTCCTTTTCTTATGTTCTTAGTGTTCTACGTTTACGTTAACTTAGACACTTTCTACCTTTCATTCGTTGACTTAGAAGGAAATCTCACTTCGCAGAACTTTGCTGACGTATTCGATGCGTTTATTCATCCTCACGGAACTGACGATTGGACGCTCGGTGAGGCAGTCGGAAGGTCTGTTTTCCTTTATTTCTTCGGCTGGATATTCTGGGTACCCGGTATGCTTTCTTGTTACATATTGTTCAAGAAGATTTGGGGACACTACGTGTTTAGAGCAATCTTTATGATTCCCTCAGTTTTGGGCGGACTCGTAAACGTTATTATCTATAAGAACATGGTTTCATCTATTAACGGCGGTGGTCCTATCTTCGTGCTTGCATCGCAGATGTTTGACCTTCCTGACGAGGCGCTTAGAAGGGGCTTATTAGGAAGTAGCGAAACGGCTTGGATAACTCTATTGTGTTTGCACTATATTCCGCACGTTATCGGATTTAATATGGTTCAAACGGGTGCTTACGCTCGTATCCCCGGCGAACTCTTTGAAGTTGGTAGGCTTGACGGTTTGGGATTCTTCCGTGAATTCTGGACGCTCGCTATTCCTTTAACTTGGTCAACCATTACCATCGGTTTG
>JAFQLO010000028.1 GCA_017414525.1 Clostridia bacterium
GCGTATAAAATTCTTCTTTGAACGGGTTTTAAGCCGTCTTCTACCCTAGGAAGTGCTCTATCTAGAATAACGTTCTCCGCATAGGGTATCATTGAATTTTTCAATACTTCGTCAAGTGACGAAAAGATTATTCCTTTTTCGTTTTCCATTTTTTACCCCTTAATTACGAACGTTTCATCTTTGCAAACTTATCTTCTTTATTAAAGTTTGCGTGTTCAAAAATGTATTTCTTCCTCTCGCCAACCTCATCACCCATCAATACGGTTATAAGTCTATCAGCCTCGGTTGCATCTTCAAGCGTAACCTGCATAAGTGAGCGAGTGTCAGGATTCATAGTCGTTTCCCAAAGTTGAGAGGGGTCCATTTCACCAAGACCTTTATATCTCTGAATATTATATCCCTTACCAACCTTCTCTATTTTTTCTTGAAGTTCTTTATCGTCGTAAGCGTATTCCTCTACGTTATTTTTATAAACTTTATAAAGTGGTGGCATTCCTATATAAACGTGACCTTGCTGAACGAGCTCTCGCATATACCTAAAAAAGAAAGTTAACAGTATCGCTCTGATGTGTGCACCGTCTTGGTCGGCATCGGAAAGAATAATTACTTTATGGAATTTAAGCCCTTCCAAATCAAAATCTCTACCGATTCCAGTGCCGAGCGCACTTATTATCGTTCTTATTTCCTCGTTTTGAAGAATTTGGTCAAGTTTCTTTTTCTCAACGTTAAGTGGTTTTCCTCTAAGCGGCAAAATCGCTTGGAACTGTCTTATCCTCGCTTGCTTTGCGCTTCCACCCGCAGAGTCCCCCTCAACGATAAATAGTTCGTTAAGTTCAGGTTTTCTTCCAGAGCAAGCGGCGAGCTTACCAACGAGGTTTTGTCCGTCAATGCTCTTTGACGCTCTTGCTATTTCTTTAGCCTTTCTCGCTGCAAGCCTTGCCTTTGCGGCGTTCATAGCCTTTGCTATAATGGCGTCGAAAGTCTTTGCCATTTTTTTATTCTTCATCAGTTCTGAAAGTTCAGCAACGGTAACGCCCTCAACGGCTGGTCTTGCCTCTGGGTTTCCGAGTTTGGTTTTTGTCTGCCCTTCAAACTGAACGTTTTGCATTTTAATTGATAATATCGCGGTGAGTCCTTCCTTAAAGTCGTCGCCTAAAAGGTTATCGTCTTTATCTTTTAAGGTGTTTTTTTCGCGCGCATAATCGTTTAATGAACGAGTTATTCCCGAACGGAAACCAGTTTCGTGCATTCCGCCCTCGCCAGTAGGTATATTGTTAACGTACGAATAAACGCTGTCAACGTAAGCGTCGGTATGCTGAATTGCAAACTCAACGGCAATTCCGTCCTTTTCCGCACTAGCGTAAAGTGGCGTGTCGTATAGCGTGTCCTTCCCCTCGTTAAGATACTTAACGAAGTCCACGATTCCTCCGTCAAACTTATAAGTTCTAGAAAAATCGGTGTTCTCGTCGTAAAAATTAATCTCTAACCCCTTATTTAAGAAAGCGAGTTCTTTTAATCTTTTAAGAATAGTTTCAACTGAAAATTCGGTAGTTTCAAAAACCCTTTTATCGGGCAAAAATCTAATAAACGAACCTTTCTTTTTAGTCTTTTCCTTAGTGTTTTTTAAGGGCGCAACGGGAACGCCGGATTTAACTTTACCCGTTGCTTTATCGAGATAACTATGGAACTTCATCTCGTATACGGTATCCTTAAACACCTTAACTTCCAGCCATTCGGAAAGTGCGTTTGTAACCGATGCGCCGACGCCGTGAAGTCCGCCAGAGTAGTTATAGTTATCAGAGCCGAATTTA
>JAFQLO010000029.1 GCA_017414525.1 Clostridia bacterium
GAACTGACCCCGTAATCTTCTTTGAAAGCCAGAGAATTTACGATAAGGGTGAAGAATTCAGAAAAGAAGGCGTACCCGAAGGATACTATGAAATCCCGCTCGGAGAACCCGATATCAAGAGAGTTGGTAGCGATATTACCATTCTTACCATCGGCGCAACCCTTTATAGAGCAATGGACGCTGCTAAGATCCTTTCTGAAAAATACGGCGTAGAAGCAGAAGTTATCGACGCAAGATCTATCGTTCCCTTCAACTACGAAAAAGTTGTTGAATCTGTTAAGAAGACTGGTAGAATTATCCTTGCATCTGACGCTTGTGCTAGAGGCTCTATCCTCAACGACTTCGCTAGAAACATTTCTGAACTTTGCTTCGATTACCTCGATGCACCTGCAGTAGTTTGCGGTGCTCAGAACTGGATTACTCCTCCGTTCGAATTCGATGCAGACTTCTTCCCGCAGGCTGATTGGATTATCGATAACATCAACGATAAGATCCTCCCGCTCAAAGGACACGTTTCTAAGATTAATACCTCTGATGCAGAGGCTATGCGTAAGGCTAAGAAAGGCGTATAATTTAAGCCGTTCTAAACATCGCATTTCAGCGTTAACTGCTTAGCGTTTTGATCTCGATAACCAACAAGGTTTATCTCGTCCAAAACGCTTCGCGAGCCTTGAACTGCTCGTTTATAACGACTTAAAGCAAGTTGATTATAAGTTTTGCTGTTTAACGCGCCGCGATCTGCTAGCATTTGAATCGTTAAACGCTGACAATAGCATTAGTAAAGTTATTGTACTTGCTCGGGGGCTTGAATTCAAGCCCCCGAAATTTTTTAATAAGATTATGGAATTTAAGTTTATTACTCACGATAATCGTGATGCTTATTTTAATTTGGCGTCCGAAGAATATCTTTTAAGGCACACCGATGGGTTTTATTATTACTTATGGATAAACGATCCTGCGGTAATAGTTGGCGTTAATCAAAACGCCATTGAAGAAGTTAACCTCGCATATACAGATGCACACTCGATAAAAGTCGTAAGAAGGCTTACTGGCGGTGGGGCGGTTTATCACGATGCGGGGAACTTGTGCTATACCGTTATTGCGCCATACGATGAAGAGCGTGATAATTATAAAGCGTTTACCGCTCCCGTTATAGAATATCTCAACGAACTTGGGGTTAAGGCGGAGTTTTCTGGGCGCAACGACATAGTCGTTAACGGTCAGAAGATTTCAGGTAACGCTCAAACTGTCTATAACGGCAGAATAATGCATCACGGAACTATTCTTTTTTCTACTTGTTTTGACGTTTTGCAAAAGGCACTTAATCCATCGAAACTTAAAATTCAAAGTAAAGGTATCAAATCTGTTCGCGCTAGGGTTACAAACGTTTCTGAACATTTGAAGATGCCGATGAGCATAGAAGAATTTAAGAAAGGTTTAGAGCAAAAGTTCTCAAAATATTGCGAAAAATACGAGTTTTCTTCTAATGATATTGATGCTATTAATAGCCTTGTTAAGGATAAATATTCGCGTTACGAGTGGAACGTTGGAAGTTCGCCAAAAGGAGAGAACACCTTTACTGAAAAGTTTCCGTTTGGTATTTTTAGTTTAACTTTTAATACCGAAAAAGGGCTTATTAAAAGCCCTAAGATTTACGGTGATTTCTTTTCGTTTAAGGATATTGCTGAGTTAGAAAACGCGCTCGATGGAGTGAAGCTTAAAAAAGAAGAGGTTGAAAACGCTCTTAAAAATATAGGCGACTATATCAAAGGTGCTACGGCAGAAACGATTTCTAGCGCGATGTTTAAGGTGTGATTATTTTTGCCCGATTACCGAAACTTTTACGGTTGGCTTAAAAACCTCAATAAAATTATCTTTATAACGACTGTACTGCTCGTGATTGTAGCGGTACAGTTTTTCTTTTACCCTCAAAAAATCACAACCCGTCTGCTTTTCCGTTTGCACGAGTTCCATTATATCCTCGAAAAAAATATTTTCCGCTTTAGAAACGACCTCTAAAGGTAGGGGCTGGTTGTTTGAAAGTGCGGCGTCAGAACCGTTTGCGCGGTGATCGCTTACCTTGCAGTAAAGTTTAAGATCAATATTAAGATTGAGTTGGTTGTCCGTAGCAACAACGCTTAAACTTGGACGGCAACTAGTAACGGTTAAGAGATAATCTGTCTTTTCACCGTTAAAGGTAACGTCGCTTACTGTAAAAGTAGTTCCGTTAAAAGGGAAAAAGAGGGCGTTAAACGCTAAGGTTAACTGTTCGTCCAACTCTCCAACCTTCTTTCCGTCCTTAAATAACGCGGTGGTTTTTGCGTTAAAGAGGTTGTTTTGGTTTTGTTGATTAGATGAACTCCCGCTACTTCCACCGCCTACTTCAGGCGCGTTTCCACCAGACGAACCGTCGTTGCCCTTAGAGGGTGGACCTGCGGGTTCTGCCTTAACTATCGGCATAAACGCTGAACCGCTGATTGAATAATGCCCCGAGCAAAAAGTTTTAACGTCACAAGAGGAAACGTCTCTATCAAAACCAGTGTTTTTCAGCATTATTTTTTGAAGTGCGA
>JAFQLO010000030.1 GCA_017414525.1 Clostridia bacterium
AAAATGCTACGAATTACTTTGCGTTTTTCTCGGTAACATACCACTGCGGGTATGCCCCCGCGAAAGAACGCGCGTTCTTCTTGTATTTTCTTCGCCAAAACCAAACAAATATTATCAGTCATTTTTTGTGACATAGCCAAATTTTTAAATCCTTTAAGCAAGTAGAGCTATTGCCATTGAGCAATATATTATTAGTGATAAAACGTCCACGATAGTCGTCATAAACGGACTTGCTACTACTGCGGGGTCAAGTTTTACCTTCTTTGCAACTAATGGCAACAAGCAACCGACGAGTTTTGCCATCATCACGGTTATAAGAAGAACAACAGAAACGATAATAGCAACTTCAATGGTGATTTCATTATAAAGGTTGTCTATAAAATAGAGTTTCAAAAAGCAAGCAACGGCAATAGTTAAACCGATTAGAAATGCTACCAGCAATTCTTTTAATATAACCCTAAACACGTCCTTAAACGTCACGTCGCCAAGAGCCAAAGCGCGGATAACGGTAACTGAAGTTTGGTTACCCGCGTTTCCCGCAGTTCCCATAAGCATAGGAACGAACGCGTATAGAACGCCTTGCGATATAGCGAAGAGTTTACTCTCGTACTCGGAGAGAATCATACTGGTAAAAGTCGCGGAAACCATTAGAAGAAGTAGCCAAGGCACTCTGGCTTTCCAAATAGAGAAAACCGACTGTTTAAGATAAGGCTTTTCGTTGGGGAGGACTGCCGCCATTTTCTGCATATCTTCGGTAGCCTCTTCCTGAATAACGTCCACCGCGTCGTCGACGGTTACTATTCCAACCAAGCACCCCTCGTTATCAACTACGGGGAGAGCAAGGAAGTCGTATTTTGAGAACTTGAACGCCGCCTGCTCTTTATCTTCGTGGGTATTAAGCGTTACTACGCTCGTTTCCATAATGTGGGCAATAAGTTCGCTCTTGTCCGCAAGCAGCATATCTTTTACGGTTACAACGCCGATAAGTTTTTTCTTTCTATCGGTAACGTAACAAGTATAAATGGTTTCTTTGTTTAATCCCGTGCGCCTAATTCTATCAAAAGCGTCCTCAACGGTGGAGCTTGCGGAAAAAGAAACGTACTCGGTGGTCATAATCGAGCCGGCGGAATCGTCGGGGTATTTTAAGAGTTCGTTAATCATTCTGCGGTCGGTTGGCTCGGAGTTTATTAAAATTCTTTTAACTACGTTTGCGGGCATTTCCTCGATAACGTCAACGGTGTCGTCAAGGTACATATCGTCTATGACCGCTTTTAGTTCTTTATCGGTGAACGCTTTTATGAGTTTTTCTTGCGAATCGGAGGGGATTTCAACGAAAACGTCGCTGGCAAGTTCTTTGGGGAGAAGCCTAAAGAACATAATCATCTCTTTATCGTCGAGAGTTTCTTCCATATAAGAGGCTATATCGTATGGCTCCATATCCAAAAGAATAATTCTTAAATCGGCGAACTTCCTGGTTTCAAAGCAAAAACTTAATTTCTCAAAAGCAATCTGCATATTTTCCGTCACGATTATAACCTCCTTAATAATATTTATTAATAAAATTAAAAAAACAACCCACCGAAAATTCGGTGGGCAAAATTGCACTTCCAAAGAAGAGTAACCATGTGAGCTTTAGCACCGTAGGGCGATGAAACTGCATTAAATCACGCCTTGTTTTCGACGTGGTTTGCTGACCAACTGACAGTGTCTCCACCGTTTCGCGGCAGCAGTCCGTATCCCTATGGTAGCCTTACCTACCGGATTTATTCGTTAAGCACAGTGTACACCCAAAACCACATTATGTCAAGGGGAATGAGTATACTTATAAAAATTTTTTTAATTCTTTTTGTTATCGCTAGTTATATCTGAATAATTTATGTCGAAAACTATTTCGGGGCGCGCCTCTTTAACGGTTTTAACAAACTCGTCAATTTGATCAGGTGCAATTACTATAAAAACGTATTTTCCGTCAGCAAGGTTGGCGATAAGCTTTTTTGCGTCAATAAGATGGGTTAGAGAAGTTATCTCTTCTAACGAAATAGTCCAGTTTGCAACTCCCATTATGAGTTTAAGTTTACCGTTTTTTACTTTGTATTTACTAAAAAGCGCAACAAACAGCACGAAAACTGCGAGAAAAAGGTTTATTGCTGCTAGGGCAATAAACGCAAAGAGTTCGTTTTCAAGGGTGGTTGTTACCGCGCTTTTTACGCTAAAAGCACAGCCGATAGCGGTTGCAATAAAAACTACTGCTAAAAGTGAGTAAACGAGCACGGAATGTTTATACTTAAAATTCTTCATACGAATATTTTATTACATCTTTTGAAAAAAGGCAAGAAGAAAACAAAAATTTATTTAGCGTGGGCAATTAACTTGCAAAAACCGCGCCTTTATTGTATAATAACCCTAATATTTTACTTGGAGAACTAGTATGATAAAACTAATTGAAAAAGGCGTTTATTACCAAAACGGAAAATTAATAAGGGCAAAGAGTGTGGACGGCGAGAAAAAGAAAGGCACGATTGCTTATAAAATTCTCTCTTCTCACAACCTTTCAAAAGACCCTTCTAAATTAAACGTTAAGTTTGACGAAATAACTTCGCACGATATTACTTACGTTGGAATTATTCAAACGGCAAAGGCGAGCGGATTAACGGAGTTCCCCATTCCTTATACGCTTACTAACTGCCATAACTCACTTTGCGCTGTTGGCGGAACGATAAATGAGGATGACCACGTTTTCGGTCTTTCTGCGGCTAAAAAGTACGGTGGGGCATTCGTTCCTCCTCATCTCGCGGTTATTCACCAGTATATGCGTGAAATGCGCGCCTTCTGCGGTGGAATGATTTTGGGTTCAGACTCTCACACCCGTTACGGTGCGCTCGGCACTATGGCGGTAGGCGAGGGCGGACCTGAACTCGTTAAACAGCTTCTCAATAGAACGTATGATTTCGATATGCCCGAAGTGGTTGCAGTAAACTTAAAGGGAAGGCTCAGAAAGGGCGTTGGTCCGCACGACGTTGCTTTGGCACTCGTTAAGGCAACTTTTAAGTCGGGTTTTGTTAAGAATAAAATTTTAGAGTTCGTTGGCAACGGCGTTAAAACTCTTTCTATGGATTTTAGAAACGGTATCGACGTTATGACTACTGAAACTACCTGTCTATCTTCTATTTGGATAACTGATGACAAGACTAGAAAATATTACGAACAGCATGAGAGGGCGGCGGCTTATAAAGAATTAAAACCTGAAGAGGGTGCTTATTACGATAAGGGAATCGTAATCGACCTTTCAAAGGTTGAACCGATGATCGCTCTTCCTTTCCACCCCTCTAACGCTTATACTATTAAAGACTTTCTTTCAAGACCTTACGAACTATTAAAAGAGGCTGAAGATGCTGGAAACAAACTTCTTCCCGCAGGGAAGGGGGAATTTAAGCTTACCGATAAGATTAAAGACGGCAAGGTTATGGTTGAACAGGGCGTAATCGCTGGTTGCGCGGGCGGTATGTATGAAAACATCGCGGCTGCTGCGGAAATTTTGGGCGAAACACCCATAAGCAACAACGACTTTACTCTCGACGTTTATCCCTCGAGCCAACCAGTTTATAAGGGCTTGGTCGACGGCGGATATATCGGAAGACTTATGGATAACGGCGCGGTTATTAAAACTGCGTTCTGCGGTCCTTGCTTTGGTGCGGGTGACGTTCCTCAGAACAACGGTCTTTCTATTAGACACACTACTAGAAACTTCGAGAGCAGAGAGGGAAGTAAGCCGTCTAACGGTCAGCTCTCAGCAGTTGCGCTTATGGACGCTAGAAGTATTGCGGCAACCGCTAAAAACGGCGGTGCGATAACTTCGGCTATGGACGTTGAATATTCTGAAAAAATTAAAAAGTATCGTTTTGATACTAAAATCTATAAAGCTAGAGTGTTTAACTCGGTTAAAAAGGCTGACGAAAACGCGCGGTTGGTTTACGGACCGAACATCGCGGATTGGCCCAAAATGGAAGAGTTAAAGGACAACTTGCTCTTAAAGGTCGTTTCCGTTATAAACGACCCCGTAACCACTACCGACGAGCTTATTCCGTCTGGCGAAACTTCATCGTATCGCTCTAATCCTCATAAACTCGCAGAGTTCGCCCTTTCAAGAAAAGATCCTGCTTACGTGGGTAGGACAAAAGAAGTTAGAGACGGCGGTTTCCCCGCAGAACTTGGGCTTGACGAGAACACTACTACTTACGGTAGCGTAGTTTGCTCGATTAAACCAGGGGACGGAAGTGCTAGAGAACAGGCTGCGTCTTGCCAGAGAGTTTTGGGCGGCGTTGCTAATATTGCCAAAGAGTATGCGACCAAGCGTTATAGAAGTAACCTCATCAACTGGGGTATGATTCCATTCCTAGCAGAGAAGAACGACTTTGAAGTTGGCGAATACGTTTACGTTGAGAACGTTAAAGACCTAATCGTTAGCGGAGCAACTACTTTCAAGGCGAAAGTTATAGGTAAAACAACTAGAGAAATAACCTTGAAGATGGACGCTTTAACGGATGCTGAAAAGCAAATTATACTAAAAGGCTGTCTAATAAATTACTATAAAAATTAAAACAAAACCCGCACGAATATTTAGTGCGGGTTTTTCCGTACTATTGAAATAAACCGCTGCATATTATAATAGTATGGAACTAACTTATAATCAATTAAAAAAACGAGACGTTATAAATATAGTTGACGGCAGGTGCTTAGGAAGAATAGTAGACTTAAAACTTAGATTCCCAGAAGGCGTTTTGCAAGGAATATTCGTACCGGGGAGGAAAAAGGGGTTTTTATCGTGCGTTTTCGATAAATCTACCATATATATTGACGAGAGCAGAATTATTAAAATCGGCGGGGACGTGATACTCGTTAATCTCTCGGGAGAAAGGTACGACGATAAACCGAAAATAGAAAATTGCAAAAAGCCTTGTCCGCCACCGCCTTGCCCACCACCGCCTTGCCCACCGCCTAAACCGCACCATCAACAACCGATAGATTTTTCTATTTTAAGCGGTGGAAATTCCAGAATGGACGAAGAAGATTATTAAAAGTGAGTCGCCTTAAAAAACACCTACCAAAAAATTACAACAAATTTTAAAAACCCCCTTGAAAAATGGTCGGTAATGAGTTATAATGTTGTAAACCGTTTGGCGGTTTTTATATGCACCATTAAATATTAGGGGGACAAAAATTATGGGCAAGATTACAACAAATAATATCAGGAACGTTGCGATTATAGGGCACAGTGGCGAGGGTAAAACTACTTTAGCCGAAGCGATACTCTTTAACGGTAAGACTATTGACAGAATGGGTAAGACCACCGATAAGAACACCGTTATGGATTTTGACGAGCAAGAACTCGCTAGAGGCATATCCATCTCACTCGCTTGTGCTAACACCACTTGGCAAGACGTCAAGATTAACCTCGTTGACGTTCCGGGATTTTATGATTTTGAAGGCGAATTTGAAGAGGCGATGCGCGCGGTAGGCTCTGCAGTTTTAGTCGCAGACGCATCAGGTAGCGTTGCAGTCGGCGCAGAAAAAGCAATAGATTATTGTATCCGCCGTCATATTCCGCTTATGATTTTCGTAAACGGTGTGGACAAGGAAAATTCTAATTACGTTGCAACCGTTCAAGCGTTCATTGAAAAATACGGCAGAAAGATTTCTCCGACACACCTTCCCATTATCCGTGACGGAAAGATGAAAGGTTACGTTTCAGTTATTTCTGGTAAGGCGTTTGAATTCTCTCCTGGTGGAAGAGAGCAAGTGGACGTGCCCGCCGCTATGGAAGAGGACGTTAAGATACTTAAAAACGAACTTATCGAGGCTGCCGCTGAAACTAGCGAGGCACTCCTCAATAAATTCTTTGACGAGGGAACTTTAACTAACGACGAAATCGTTGCGGGACTTAGGAGCGGTTTATGCTCTGGTGAAACTATCCCGATTATGGGCGGTTCTGCACTCCAGAATATGGGCGTTTTGAACTTGATGTATGAAATAGTAGACCTATTACCATCACCGTTAGAACGTCGTCCCGTTCTTGCAACTGACGAGAGCGGAGAAGTTTTATCAATCGTTAGCGATTCTGATAAGCCTTTCTCTGCACAAGTATTTAAGACGGTTGCAGACCCGTTCGTTGGTAAACTTAATATGATAAGAGTTTTCACCGGAACGCTCAAGAGCGGTATGACCGTTCTAAATATGACGACTGGTGAAAAGGAAAGAATTAACACTATTTACGTTATGAAGGGCAAAAAGCAAGAGGTGGTTGACGAACTCGTTGCAGGCGATATCGGCGCGGTTAATAAACTCGTTAACACTAATACGGGCGATACCCTTTGTGATGAAAAGTTGAAGATTAAATACTACGATATTCCGCTACCAAAGCCCGTTATCACTATGAAGATTTCTGCTGCTAAGAGTGGCGAAGAAGATAAGGTTTTCCAAGGTCTTAACCGCTTGGCGGAAGAAGATTTGACCTTTAAGGTTGAAAAGGATAAGGAAACTGGCGAAACTGTTATCCGCGGTCAAGGCGAAACTCAACTTGACGTGCTTTGCAAGAAGTTAAAAGCAAAATTCGGTTGCGAGGCAGTCCTTTCAGAACCAAAGGTTGCGTTTAGAGAAAAAATCACCGGCGTTGCAGAGGCTGAAGGCAAGCACAAGAAACAGACTGGTGGCGCAGGTCAGTTCGGCGTGGTTAACATTAAGTTTGAACCAGGCGCGGCTGACGGTCAGTTTGAATTCGTAGACGCAGTTGTCGGCGGCGCAGTCCCCAAGCAGTTTATTCCTGCCGTTGAAAAGGGATTAAGAGAGGCTATAACTAAAGGCGTTTTGGCTGGCTATCCTATGGTTGACCTTAAATGTACGCTATTTGATGGAAAGTATCACCCAGTTGATAGTAAGGAAGTTGCGTTTGTGTCTGCTGCAAAACTTGCTTACGACGATGCTATCCGCCGTGCAAAACCTGTAATTTTAGAGCCTATTTATTCTTATAAAATACTAGTTCCCGATAACTATACCGGCGATATTTTAGGCGATATGAATAAGCGTCGCGGTAGAATTTTAGGAATGGAAACGGTAAACGGTTTGCAAGAAATTTCTGCTGAAGCACCGCTTATCGAAATGCTTAAATACGCAACGGACTTGCGCAGTATGACTCAAGGCAGAGGCTCTTTCTCGTTTGAATTCTTAGGCTACGAGGAAGTTCCGTTTGCAGCGCAAGAAAAAATAATTGCGGACGCTAAAAAGTAAGGTTTAGTCATAATTTTATGACTTAGCCATAAATAATAACCCGTCGCGAGACGGAATGGAGATGATTTAAATGATACTATCAATTTGCCCGAATCCCAGCATAGACTGTACTATTGAACTGGATAGTCTTAACGTTGGAATGCTTAACAGGATTGACAGCAAGGTGGAAACGTATTCGGGTAAGTCGTTGAACGTTGCTATGGGCGTTGCTAGACTTGGCGAAGAGAGTTTTGCAACTGGCTTTATGTTTGACGATCACGGAAGAATGTTTGAACACGTTCTTAAAAAAGATGGAGTTAAGTATAACTTTATATATAACGAGGGTAGGGCGAGAGTCAATTATAAGATTATTGACAAGCGTTCAATGCTCACGGAAATTAACGATAGGGGCGAAACGGTTAAGAGAGAAAAGCAGTTAGAACTTATCGAATACGTTAAAGATATATCGAAAACTGCGGAAATAGCCGTTATGAGCGGAAGCTTGCCAAAAGGCGTTACTCCTGAGTTTTACGGGGAAGTGCTATCGGTTATTCCGGAAAACGTAAAGGTTATAGTTGACACGGAGAAGGCGAATATGCTCTCTGCAATAAAGAGCCGTGAAATTTTCATGGCAAAACCCAACCAGCGTGAACTCGAGAGCTTTGCAGGAACTAGCGTTTATACCTTAAAAGATATGGTTAAAGCTGCGGGGAAATATCTCGATATGGGCGTTAAAAACGTTCTCGTTTCCCTAGGAGCGGACGGTGCAGTGCTTACCGACGGAACGGACAGTTATTATTGCAAGAGCGCGTCGGTTGCCGTTAACTCGACGGTTGGTGCGGGTGATTGTATGGTGGCGGCGGCTTGCGTAGGGCTTACAAAAGGCGTGCCGATGCACGAATTACTAAGAATGAGTGTTGCTGCTGGAACTGCGGCTGTTACCACAAGTGGAACGAACCTCTTTTATAAGGATAAGTATAACGAAATTTATTCCAAGATTTATTCGCAAAAAATTTAGTAAAAAGCGGAAGAGTAAAATTGCTCTTCCGCTTTTTAGCATATTCATTAAAATTTAGCGCAAACTTATCGTATGAAAAAGTTTGTTTTAAGGGCTATTGATTATCTTAACGATAAAAGACTTACTACCGTTGCGGGTGCGTGGGTGTTTTTCTTTTTAACTTCCGTAGTTCCGCTAGTATTTTTGTTAATAACTGCGTTTGGGGTTTTTGGCGTAGATATAACGCTCGATTTGGTGTCAAGACTTCCAGAAGAGTTTAGAGCAACTGGCGAGGCGATAGCAACTACTGCACAAAAAGCTACTAGCGAGATAACCATCTTTTTTATAACCTCGGTAATTTTATCTTGCACGACTCTATTAAATCAAATGTCAAAGGACGGCGATAGTATTTACGGAATAAAATCAAAGATAAAACGCGGACTTTTAAGGCGGGTGTGGGCGTTTATCGCTCTTGCCGTGCTATTTTTAATCTTTCTCGGTTTGGCTTTAGCTTTTTCGTTTGGAACGACACTTTTTCAAGATAGGCTTTATAATATGAACAATCAACTTATTTTGACAATTGTTTCATTTTCGCTTGTAATTTCCTTTGGATATGTTATAATAATTGTGCTAAATAAATTCATCAGTCCCGTGCGATTAAAGGTAAAACAAGTATGGCTCGGGAGTTTCATCTCTCTTTTCGTCATAGTTTTAGGGACAATATCGTATATGATTTATTTAAGAACTTATAATTCCTATAACGCCTTTTACGGAAGTCTCGCCGCCATACTCATATTCCTTCTTTGGAGTTATATCGTTATGTTGGGCTTAGTGTTCGGCGTTATATTAAACGCAAGGCTTTATAACAAGCAAACGCTTAAAGAAAATAATAGTTTAGGAGAAAATTATGCTTCAAATCAAAAATCTAACCAAAAAATACGCCAAGGACTTCAAGGCGGTTGACGACCTTTCGCTAACCGTTGCTGCGGGGGAGATATACGGCTTTATCGGTCATAACGGTGCGGGAAAATCCACCACCATTAAATCAGTGGTCGGCGCACTTGATTTTGACGAGGGGGATATTTTAATAGACGGTAAATCCGTTAAAACAGAGCCTATCGAGTGTAAGTCAATTACCGCTTTCGTTCCCGATAACCCCGATATCTACGACCACTTGACGGGTATGCAGTACATAAACTTTATTTGTGATCTTTTCGGTGTTGGCAAGGAGAGAAACGAACTTGTTAAAAAGTATGCGGACGAGTTTGAACTTACTCAAAACCTTGGTGACGTAATTTCTTCTTATTCTCACGGAATGAAACAAAAACTAGTTCTAATTTCCGCACTTATTCACTCTCCAAAACTCCTCGTTTTAGACGAGCCGTTCGTGGGGCTTGATCCGCTCGCATCTCATAAACTTAAAGAGATTATGAAAGAGTTTTGCGCGGCTGGCGGTGCGATATTCTTCTCTTCTCACGTTTTAGAAGTGGTCGAGAAACTGTGTGATAGAGTTGGCATTATTAAGCAAGGCAAACTCGTTAAAGAAGGCAACGTTCAAGAGATAATAGGCGATAAATCGCTAGAAAGTCTTTTCTTGGAGATTCAAAATGGCTAAGTTTTTATCTCTATTAAAAGTTCAATTTTTGGCGTTCTTTGGGCTTAATAAGGCGTTGAAGTCAAAAGGCGCGAAAAAGGTAGGTAAACTTTCAGGATTGGTTGGCGCACTTATTTTATACACCGCGCTTTTTGGTTTTATTGGTTTTATCTATTCTGGAATATTTGCAGAATCTCTCATTTTGACACAAGGGAACGCTGATAAGTTGCTCCCTCTTATGCTCGCAATATCCGCGCTGATATCCTTTTTCTTTTCTTTTTACACGACTACTGGTGCGCTTTACGGTTTTAAGGATTACGAACTTCTAACTTCTCTTCCCATTAAAACCACTTCTATAATCTGGGCAAAGCTAGCGTTTATGTTTATAAGCGATTTGTTCTTTGCCGTGGTTATAATGATTCCCTCCACGGTCGTTTACTCGCAGTACGCCGTCCTTAGCGTGGCGGAAATAGTTAGCGTTTTCGTAATGACTATTTTTTCACCCTTGCTTCCTATGGCGCTCTCCGTGCTTGTCGGCGGAGTGGTTGCGTTTATCTCTTCGCTTTTTAAGAAAAAAGCACTCGTGCAAATAATATTGTGGGTTGTAATCTTTGCTCTTATTTTTGCAGCTGGATTCTTTACGGGAATGGAAGAGGAGGAAATGGTTGATCCTACGCTTTTTATAGGCAAGGCGTACTTTATTTTCCCGCTCGCATTAGCAGCGTCAAAAGATTTAATTCAACTTTTGATTTTCATTCTAGTAAACCTTCTGCCTTTCGTTGCGGTGTCGCTAGTCGTTGCTGCAACTTATAAGAAGATGAACGGCCTTTTAACTAGAAAAAGAACCGTTAAAAATTTCCGTATCAGAGAATCGAAAATTGTTAGCAAAAGCGGTGCGTTATTAAAAAAAGAACTTAAATGCTTTTTCAGCAACGCAACTTACGTAATAAATTGCTTGCTCGGTTCGTTTTTTGGAATTATCGGCGCAGTTTTAATGGCGATTATAGTAGTTATAATGACTAACGACACGGGAATAAACGCATCTGATATGCTCACTCCTTTCGTTCCAATTGCTCTTACTTTTTGCTATATGCTAACGCCGTCAACGGCGTGCGCAATATCGCTAGAGGGCAACGCTTTTTGGGTGACTAGAACTTCCCCGGTAAGCACTATGGATATTCTTAATGCGAAATTAAAGGTTGGAATTATAACTTATGCTATACCTGCGTTCTTGTCGGGCGTTTTATACGGAGTTATAGTAGGACTCAATATCATTCATTTATTAGTTTTAAGCGCGTTTGCGTTTGCAGTAGGGCTATTAGGAAGTGTCCTCGGTCTTTTGATGAACCTTTTGTTTCCGATGATGAAGTGGGATAACGAGTCCGTGCCGGTTAAACAAGGGGCGGCCGTCCTTCTCACGATGCTTTGCGGAATGGGGTATACTGGGATTATGCTTTTAGCGGTGATTTTCATTCCCTTACCGTCAATAGCGGTTTTACTCATCTCTTTATTATTAACCGCAATTTTAGTAACTTTATTCTATTCGATAATATATAAAAAGTGCGATAGTCTAATCGCTAAAAAAATCGGGTAAATACTCAAAAAACTTTACTAAATGCTTGACAGTAGTAAACAAAAAGGAATATAATAAAAATATCTTTGGAGCAAAAATATTATGAAAACTTTCAATTCTTACTATTACTTTTATTTTAATACCAAGTTTTCCATATCTCGTTAGTGTCACTATCAGGATTATTTTTGCATTAGAAAATGGGAAATAGGCTTTGTAGGAACACTACAAAGCCTTTTTTTAAGGCGTTATAAACGCTTGAAATACTTCGCATCTCTATGTTGCGCTCCGTGCCGCTCGGGTTACGTACGGACGTACGCGCCCCATCACGGTACTCGCGCGCCTCGACCTGCTCGTATTTGAACCGTTTATAGTTGAGAAAATATAAAAGGCTTCGATGACCAGACGGTCTATCTCATCCAAAACGCTTCGCGAGCCTTGAATTGCTCGTTTCTAACCAGTTAAAACGCTTGCAGATATAACTGATACGCTTGCGTCCGCTCTACTTTTCGAGCCTCGCCTAACTCGTTTCTAACACCTTAAAATTATAAACAATTAAACAATATATATAAATATCGGAGACATATTATGATTATCGTTGTTAAGAACTCTCACGAAGAAAAACAATTTAATAACCTCATTGACTGGATTAAAGAACTCGGTCTTGACGTGCATATCAGTCACGGTCAAAACACAACAGTTTTAGGATTGGTCGGCGATACTAGTAAAGTAGACATTGATCTTATTTCTAGTTTAGACATCGTTGATAAAGTTCAACGTGTTCAAGAGCCTTATAAAAACGCCAACAGAAAGTTCCACCCAGAGGATACTATCGTGGACGTAAACGGCGTTAAGATAGGTGGGCTTAATTTCCAAGTGATTGCAGGGCCGTGTTCTGTTGAGTCGGAAAGTCAAATCATAGAAGTTGCAAAGGCTGTTAAAGAGGCGGGCGCAACTATGCTTAGGGGCGGTGCGTTTAAACCCAGAACTTCGCCTTACGCTTTCCAAGGCTTAAAAGATACGGGTATTGAATTACTGTTAAAAGCAAAGAGGGAAACGGGGCTTCCCATAGTTACCGAACTTTTGAGCGTTAGCCATCTAGATTTATTTGCGGACGTTGACGTTATTCAGATAGGCGCGAGAAATATGCAGAACTTTGAACTTCTTAAAGAAGTCGGTAAGACTGGAAAACCCATTCTCTTAAAGAGAGGACTTGCAAACACCTTGCAAGAACTTTTGATGAGTGCGGAATACATTATGGCGGAGGGCGATTCTGAAGTTATCCTTTGTGAGCGTGGAATTAGAACGTTTGAAACGATGACGAGAAACACTCTCGATTTATCGGCTGTTCCCGCGCTTAAAGAGAGAACGCACCTTCCAATTATAATCGATCCAAGCCACTCTACGGGCACTGCGAAGTACGTTGAGCCGATGTCGCTTGCGTCTGTTGGTGCGGGTGCGGACGGACTTATAATTGAAGTTCATAACGATCCCAAACGCGCACTTTGCGACGGCGCGCAGTCGCTTAACCCCGAGCAGTTTACTTCGCTCGTTGAAAAAATCAAGAAAATGATACCTATTGTCGGAAGAACTTTCGGCAACGAATAAGGAAAAAGATATGAACGTAGGAATTGTTGGGCTGGGTCTTATCGGCGGTTCGCTTGGAAGGACGCTAGTTGGTAGAACGGACGATAAAATTTTCGCTTACGATTTAAGCGAGAGCGCGATGAAAACTGGTAAGCTTTTATCCGCTTACCACGAAGAACTAACCGACTCTAACGTGGGCGAGATAGACGTGTTGTTTTTATCTCTTTATCCAAATGCATTAGAGAGTGTTTTAGAAAAATACTGTCCGCTTTTAAAAGACGGAGCGTTGGTTTGTGATTGTTGCGGGAACAAGAGAAGAGTGGTTTCGCAGATGAAAAAACTCTCAAAAAAATATCCCAACCTCAACTTCGTCAGCACTCACCCTATGGCGGGAAGGGAATTTTCCGGCGTAAGCCATTCAACCGCCACCCTCTTTGATAGAGCGAGTATGATTTTAGTTCCCGTTTCCGCTGATTTAAGAACGGTTGCTAACTTAAAGGAGTACTGCAAAAATATCGGCTTTGGCACGGTCGTTATAACAACTGCTGAAGAGCACGATAGGATTATCGCATTTACTTCTCAACTCGCGCACCTAGTTTCCAGTGCTTACATAAAGAGTGAAACAGCATCGAGTTTTATGGGTTTTTCTGCGGGAAGTTTTAGGGATATGACGAGGGTTGCAAGGCTTTCACCCGAGATGTGGGCGCAACTAACCGTTGATAATTCCGATTTTTTGGTTAACGAACTTGATTCAATAATAAATAGTTTAGAAGAATATAAGAGTGCGCTTAAAGATAAGGATTTTGACAAAATGAAAGCACTTCTTGCGGACGGTAACGAGAAAAAACTTATTTCTGAAAAGAACAGAAGGGCGTTTAATAATGAAAAATAATGAGCAGGTTAAAAAGATAACCGTTAACGCCTCCAAGCGTTACGAGGTTATTATAGGTAATGGTCTTATCGACCGTGCAGGGGAATACCTAGCGGAAGTGATTAAACCTTGCAAAATCGCATTAGTTACAGACGACACGGTTGACGCGCTCTATGCGGACTGCGTAGTAAAGTCGCTAGAGGGTAGCGGATTTTTGGTAGTAAAACACGTGTTTCCTCACGGAGAAGAGAGCAAAAACCTCTCGGTTTACGGAGAAATTTTAGATTTTCTTGCGGAGAACGAACTTACTAGAACGGACGCGCTTGTGGCTCTAGGCGGCGGCGTAGTCGGAGATATGGCGGGTTTTGCTGCGGCAACTTACCTTCGTGGAATAAAGTACATGCAAATACCAACCACGCTTTTATCGCAAATTGATTCTTCGGTCGGTGGGAAAACTGCAATAGATTTAAAAAAAGGCAAGAACCTCGTCGGTGCGTTTTGTCAGCCGATACTCGTTCTTTGCGACACCAAAACGCTCGATAGCCTTCCTAAAAAGATTTTCGTTGACGGCTTAGGCGAAGTGGCAAAGTACGCAGTACTAGATAAAGATATTTTCGCACTCGTTGAAAAGGACGGCTACGCGATAGAAGATTTGGTTTACGCGTGCGTCGATTATAAGAGAAAAATAGTTGAGGCGGACGAGTTCGAGGGAGGGGTTAGAAAACTCTTAAACTTCGGGCACACTCCCGCACACGGGATAGAAAATTTGAGCGGGTACACTATTCCGCACGGAAACGCCGTTGCTATGGGCGTGGAGATTATTATGAAAAATTCCCTCCGACACGGTTATATAAGCGAGGAAGAATATAAAAAGGTTTCCGCGGTAGTTAAAAAATTAGTTGGCGAGAACGAATGCCCTTTTGCTATCGAAGAAGTTATGCAGGCTGCGCTTTCCGATAAAAAGAGGAGCGGAAACTATATCACGCTTATGATGGCGTTTGGTATAGGAAAGGTCGAGGGCAGGAAGATTGACGTTTTAGACCTTAAGGAATATATAAAATGATTGCAAAAATAGAAAAATCAGAAATAAAAGGCAAAATAAACGCCATTCCTTCTAAGTCGTACGCGCACAGAATTGCAATATGTAACTTTTTAGCGGGTAAAGAGCCTAGTGGGAAGAGCGGGAGTTTTACTTCGAAAGATATAGAGGCAACTGAGAGGTGCTTAAAAGACGTTAACGCAGGGAAAAACGAGGTTGACTGCGGGGAATCTGGCTCAACGCTAAGGTTTTTATTGCCGTTACTTGCCGCTCGTGGCGGAGAGTATACGTTTATCGGGCACGGAAAATTAATGCAACGCCCTAACGACGAACTCTTTTCCGTTTTAAGAGAGCATAATATAACAATCGACAAACAAGAAAATATTAGAATTTCAGGTAAACTTTCTTCTGGCGATTTTAGCTTGAGAGGGGATATAAGTTCGCAGTACGTTTCGGGACTACTGATGGCACTACCCACGCTAGATGGTGACAGCACGATAACCTTAACCACCCCGCTTTCTTCTGCGGCTTACGTGGATATTACGCTAGAGGTGTTAAGGGCGTTTGGAATAAAGATAGAGAAAACTTCGAGCGGATATTTCGTTAAGGGTAACCAAAAGTTTTCTGGAGATATTCTTCCAGAGGGCGACTGGTCAAACGCTGCTTTCTTCTTGGTTGCGGGCGCAATCGGTGGAGAAGTTGAAGTTTGTGGCTTAAACCCCGATAGCGTGCAAGGTGACAAAGCCATTTTAAGCGTGTTGGAGCAAGCGGGCGCAAAGGTTGAGATAAATGGCGATTCAATCAAGGTTAAGGCAAGTAAATTAAAAGGCTTTTCTATGGACGCGGAGAACTGCCCAGACCTCGTTCCTATCGTTGCTGTTCTTGCGGCAGTTATAAATGGCGAATCGGTGATTAAAAACGTAGAGCGGTTAAAGATAAAAGAGAGCGATAGAATAGAAAGCACGATAAACACGCTAAAAGCTTTTGGCGTTAAGGCGGAGTATATAGATAATAGCCTAGTGATATACGGGGCGGCTCCCGCTAGCGGAACGGTCGATTCTTATAACGACCACAGAATCGCGATGGCGGCGGCAGTTTTAGCAAGCGTCAGTGAGGGCGTAACGATAATTAACGGAGCAGAAGCCGTTCAAAAATCTTATCCCGATTTTTTTGTCGACTTTATTAAACTCGGAGGAAAAGCTGAATATGGTTGTTGATAAACAAACTTCCGTTTATTCGGGCAAAAAACTTAATATTGAGATATTCGGCGGTTCTCATTCTCCGGAAATAGGCGTAAACTTTTCTGGGCTTAACGGTGAAAAGTTTGATATGGAAAGGCTCGACCTATTTATGGAAAGGCGCAGGGCGAAAAAGTCTGCTTTTTCCACCGCTAGACTAGAAGGCGATAAGGTGATTTTTGAAAAGGGCGTTGAGGACGGCAAAATTACTGGAGAGGTGCGTGCGGTTATAAAAAATTCCGCCCAGCATAGCAAAGATTATTCAAAAACATATAAAATTCCACGCCCCGCACACGCTGACTACGTTGCTTATACTAAATACGGCGATACCTTTGACTATAAGGGGGGAGGAAAGTTTTCTGGAAGACTTACCGCGCCGATGTGCATAGTCGGGGGAATACTAAAACAGATTCTTGAGGAAAAGGGAATAAAGATTAACGCCTTTATTTCAAGGATAGGAAAGGTTCAAGGCAAAACTTACGACGACGTTAATCAAAGCAGTTTTTCCGAGAAGGATATTGATAAAGAGTTTCCAACGTTAATTGATTCTCAAAAAGAGGCTATGCTTAAAGAGATTGAGGACGCGAAGTTTGACCTCGATTCGGTTGGCGGAGTAATTGACTGCGTTATAACTGGGCTTCCAGTTGGCGCGGGCGAGTATATGTTCGATAGCGTTGAGGGCAAACTTTCCGCCTTGGCATTTGCAGTTCCCGCGGTTAAGGGCATTGAGTTCGGGGCTGGCTTTGAACTTGCCAAAATGCGTGGAAGCGAGGCTAACGACGAGTTTTATTATGAAAACGGCGAAGTCAAGACAAAAACCAACCATAACGGCGGAATTAACGGCGGAATGGCAAACGGAATGGCGGTGACTTTTAGGGTGGTTATAAAACCCACGCCGTCAATAGCAAAAGAGCAAAACACCGTAAATCTTATTACGGGCGAGAACGTTAAACTTAAAATTGAAGGACGGCACGATTCGTGCATAGTTCCAAGAGCAGTGCCAGTAATCGAGGCAATTTCTGCAATAGCAGTTTACGAATGTTTATAGGAGATAAAATATGGATTTAGAGAACGTTAGAGGGCGCATCGATAAAATTGACGACGAGATAGCAAAGCTTTACGACGAGAGAATGGAATTAGTTGGTCAAGTTATAGAGGCTAAAAAGCAGAGCGGAAAAGCAGTTAACGATCCCGAGAGGGAAAAGAAAATTCTTCTTCGCGTTGCGGAAAAGGTAAAGGAAGAAAACAAAGTTTACTTAAAGCGCGTATTTGAAAGCATTTTTGAAACGAGCAAGGCTTACCAGACAAAAAATATGGATAAGCACACGGAGATAGGCGATAAGATTGCGGCTGCTATTGAAAAAGGCGATATGACTTTGCCCGCGGGCGCAAAGGTCGCTTGCCAAGGCGTAAACGGCGCGTATTCTGGGATTGCTGCGGATAGACTTTTTGAACTGGCGGATATAACTTATTTTAAGAATTTCGACGGCGTTTTTCAGGCTGTTGAAAAAGGGTTCTGCAAGTTCGGCGTTTTGCCTATCGAGAACAGTTCGGCAGGCTCTGTTAACCAAGTTTACGACCTTATGAAAGAGCATAAGTTCTATATCGTTGAGAGCATACGCCTAGCAGTTTCTCATTGTTTAGTCGTTAATAAGGAAACGAAATTCGAGGATATTAAAGAGGTTTATTCACACCAACAAGCGCTTACCCAGTGCAAGCGTTATTTAGAGGAAAAGTTTAAGAACGCCAAAATCGTTGCAGTTGAAAACACGGCTGTTGCGGCTAAAATGGTTTATGAGAGCGGTAGAAAAGATATCGCTGCAATCTCTTCTCGTGAGTGCGCGGAACTTTACGGCTTGAAACTTTTAGAAACAAGCGTTCAGGATAGCGATAATAACTACACTAGATTCATATTGATCGCTAAAAATCTTGAGTTTTATAAGGGTGCGAACAAAATAAGCATTATGACCACTCTTCCGCAGAACGCTCCGGGAAGTCTTAACAAACTTCTCTCTAAATTTTCAAATCTCGGAATTAACCTAACCAAACTTGAGTCAAGACCGATAGTGGGTTCAAGTTTTGAGTTTATGTTCTATTTTGACTTTGAGTGTGATATTAAAGATAAAGGCGTGCAGAATTTAATCGGAGAACTTGACGATTCAACCGAGCAGTTCACTTTTTTAGGCGCGTATAAAGAAAGGGTTTAGTATGCAAGAGAAAAAGTTTGGGCTTATCGGCAGAACGCTTAAACACAGTTATTCAAAAATCATTCATAATCATTTAGGAGATTATCCTTACGACCTTTACGAAATGGAGAGCGACGCGCTTGAAAGTTTCGTTAAAGGAAAATCGGTCAGCGGTTATAATGTAACCATTCCCTATAAAACTGAGATAATTCCTTACCTCGATAAGGTGGAGGGGGTTGCTGAGGAGATAGGCGCGATTAACACCGTCGTTAATAAGGACGGAAAACTAATAGGCTATAACACCGATTTTGACGGAATGGCGTTTATGCTTAAAAAGGGCGGGATATCCTTAAAGGATAAAACCGTGCTGGTTTTGGGCAGTGGTGGAACGAGCAAAACGGCTAACGTCGTTTGTAGGCATTTAGGTGCGAAAGAGGTTTTCACCGTTTCTAGGACTGGGAAAGTTAATTATCAAAACTGTTACGATATAAATGCAGAGGTTATAATCAACACCACCCCAGTTGGAATGTTTCCTAATAACTATGAAAAACCTATCGACTTAAAGAGGTTTAGTAGATTAGAGGGGGTAGCGGACGTGGTTTATAACCCCTCGCTTACCGCGCTAACTAACGAGGCGAAAGAACTGGGGATTAAACACGTCAACGGACTTTATATGCTTGTTGCACAGGCGAAGTTTGCGGCGGAAAAGTTTTTGGATAAAAAGATTGACGATAGCGTTATCGACGATATCTTTAATAAACTAGTAGCGGGCAAGCAAAATATCGTTTTAATCGGTATGCCGGGGAGTGGAAAGTCCACCGTTGGCAAAATTATTGCAGAGAGATTAGGTTTAGAGTTTATCGATACTGATTATGAAATCGTAAAGCGCGAGGGCAGAGATATTCCCACTATTTTTAAGGACGACGGAGAAGAGTATTTTAGAAAGGTTGAGGCAGAAGTCTTAAAGGACGTAGGAAAACTCACAGGAAAGGTAATCGCAACGGGTGGTGGAATAGTTAAGAATATCGCTAACCGTTATCCGCTCCGCTCAAACGGAAAGATTTTCTATCTTAAACGCAGCGTGGAAAAACTGGTTACCGACGGAAGACCGCTCTCTAAAGACTTGGAAACGGTTAAAAAACTTTATGCGGAACGAAAGGAAATGTACGAGGCGTTTGCTGACCAGACGGTTGATAACGATGGCGAGATTGAAAAAACCATCAAAGGAGTTTTAGAAAACTTATGAAAATTCTGGTGATAAACGGACCTAATCTCAATATGCTTGGGATTAGAGAAAAAAACATATATGGCGATAAAAATTATCCCGCGCTCGTCAAGGGGATAAAGGCGCACGCAAAAGAAAAGGGCGTTAAAGTCACTTGTTATCAATCAAACTACGAGGGAGATATAGTGACGAAAATTCAAAAGGCTTATCAAAAGTTTGACGGAATAGTGATTAACCCCGGTGCTTATACTCACACTAGCGTGGCTATTTTGGATGCGCTAAAAGCCGTGAGTATTCCCACCGTGGAAGTGCATATTTCAAAAGTTGATGAGCGTGAAGACTTCCGCCAAATATCATTCGTTAGAAACTATGCGTTTAAGACGATAACTGGCGAAGGTTTTAACGGTTACAATATGGCGATTGATGCAATTATAGAGAGATAAATAAAAATGCTTTGACAAAAAGTTGTCAAAGCATTTTTTAATCTGTTATTCCTAATAAATAATCTGCGGTTTCA
Organism: Clostridia bacterium; assembly: GCA_017414525.1. Classification (GTDB taxonomy): domain Bacteria; phylum Bacillota; class Clostridia; order Christensenellales; family Borkfalkiaceae; genus UBA1259. Next base: position 20,085 of record JAFQLO010000030.1, read on the forward strand.
TTGAGTTCTTTGCATATTAGAAAAAGAACGTCAAGAGATGGTTCTCGCTTTCCTGTACAGTAGTTGTTAACTACTCCTTGCGACATTCCTATCTTTTTTGCAAAAGCATTTTGAGATATTCCGTTTTCTTTCAAGGCTTGTGCGAACCTTTCTGAAAATTTATTCATAACCATATTATACTGCAATTAGCCGTATTAATACTTGACATACTGCAATTAGCCGTATATAATAAAAAGAAAAAGGCAACAGTTCGGTATGGTAATAAGTTTTTTCGGACACGCGGACTTCGATTTTAGAATTATTAAAAAGGAAAATTTAGTAACGCTACTAGAAGAATTAACTGAAAATAAAAAAGTTGATTTTTATTTAGGAGGGTATGGACGCTTTGATAATTTTGCAAAAGAGTGTTGCGAAGAGTATTGCAAAAAACATTCTAATGCAAAAAGGTTTTTTATTACTCCATATATAGGATGTTATTTGGAAACTAGAAAAAGTGACCTAGAAAGTAGTTATGATGAAATATTATATCCACCTATTGAAAACGTGCCAAGAAAATATGCTATTCTAAAAAGAAACGAATGGATAATTATAAAAAGCGATGTGGTTATTTTTTTCGTTGAGAGAGCTTTTGGCGGAGCAAACGCTGCGCTAGAGTTTGCGAAAAGGAAAAAAAAGAAAGCGATAAATTTATATACTATGTTTGCAAAATAAAAGCACCTCCGAAAATCGGAGGTGCTTTCTAATCTTATCTAGATTAAAATTATTTGCATTCGTCTGCTTTGCCTGCGCAACCAAGAACGTTAACGAGTTTGTGTTTAACGATTTCTTTGATGTTTGCACGAGCGGGTTTAAGATATTCTCTGGGGTCGAACTTGTCGGGTTTTTCGTTGAAGAACTGACGAATAGTACCGGTCATAGCAAGACGGAGGTCAGAGTCGATATTGATTTTGCAAACTGAAAGTTTAGCAGCTTTTCTGAGTTGCTCTTCGGGAACGCCGATAGCATCGGGCATTTTACCGCCGTTTTCGTTAACCATCTTAACGTATTCCTGAGGAACTGAAGAAGAACCGTGTAAAACGATGGGGAATCCGGGGAGTTTTTCAGAAACTTTTTCCAAAATATCGAAACGGAGTGCGGGGGGAACGAGAATGCCTTCTTCGTTTCTGGTGCACTGTTCGGGCTTAAACTTATAAGCACCGTGAGAAGTACCGATAGCGATAGCGAGTGAATCAACGCCAGTTCTGGTTACGAATTCGATAACTTCTTCGGGTTTGGTGTAGCTTTCAGCGCCGTGTTCAACCTTAACGTCGTCTTCGATACCAGCCAAAGTTCCGAGTTCGCCTTCAACCGTAACGCCACGAGCGTGAGCGTATTCAACAACTTTCTTAGTGAGTTCGATGTTCTCTTCGAAAGGAAGGTGAGATCCGTCGATCATAACTGAAGTGAAACCGCCGTCGATACAAGACTTACAAGTTACAAAGTCGGGGCCGGGGTCAAGGTGCAAAACGATGGGAATTTCCGGACATTCTGCAACTGCTGCCTCAACGAGTTTAACCAAATAGGTGTGGTTAGCGTATGCTCTTGCGCCCTTGCTTACCTGCAAAATAACGGGTGCGTTTGCTTCTTTACAAGCTTCGGTGATACCCTGAACGATTTCCATGTTATTAACGTTGAATGCGCCGATAGCATAACCGTTCTTATAAGCTTGCTCGAACATTTTCTTTGAGTTAACGAGTGCCATAATACTAAATCCTCCAAATAATATAATGATTTTAATTTTTTTGTTTTATAAAGGAAGTCGATTGCCAACCTTCTTCGCATACTATTATATATCTTTTTCGTCAAATAATCAAATAAATTTCAAATTTAATCAAAAATACTTTATAAAAAAGCCGACAAGTTGTATAATAAAAGGGCAATAATATAGGTGAGGTCGCAAAAACACCTTTGTGGCGTAGCCGAGATTTAAGGTTAGGTGGAATTATGCAGGACGAAAGAGTAAATAAACTTGCCAAAAATTTAATCAACTATTCGTGTAGCCTTAAAAAGGGCGAGAAAGTTTTAATCGAGGCAAAGGGCATTGATTATATGCTAGTTAACGCGCTCGTGAAAGAGGCTTACGCGGTGGGCGCGTATCCATTCGTAGAACTTTACGATAATAGGGTGACCAGACAACTCCTTTTGGGCGAGAGCGAAGAGCTTGCTAAAATGCGCGCTAGATTTGACGGCGCGAGAATGGCGGAGATGGACGCTTATATCGGCATTCGTGGTGGGGAGAACTGCAACGAGCTTTCAGACGTTCCAGAGAGCAATATGAAAATCGAGAGCGAGTTTTATTCGCACCCCGTTCATCACGAGATTAGAGTTAAGAAAACCAAGTGGGTTGTTTTAAGATACCCCAACCAAGGTATGGCACAACAAGCGGGAATGAGTACGGAAGCGTTTGAAGAGTTTTATTTTAACGTGTGCAACCTAGACTATTCAAAGATGGATAGGGCGATGGATGCGCTAAAGGAAAGGTTAGACAAAGCAGATAAAGTTAGAATAGTTGGAAAGGGGACGGATATATCCTTTTCAATTAAAGGAATAGGCAGCAAGAAGTGTTCGGGCGAGAGGAATATTCCCGACGGCGAGATTTACACCGCGCCCGTCAAAGATTCTGTAAACGGCGTTATCACTTATAACGCGCCTTCGGTTGAAAACGGTTTTAAGTTTGAAAACGTTTCGTTAACCTTTAAGGACGGAAAGATTATAAACGCAACCGCTAACGACAACGAAAAGGTGAACGCTATATTTGATACCGACGAAGGCGCTAGGTACGTTGGCGAATTTGCGTTTGGCGTTAATCCTTATATAAATAGACCTATGGGTGATATTTTGTTCGATGAAAAGATATCGGGTTCAATACACTTCACTCCCGGAAGTTGTTACGACGATTGCTATAACGGTAACGTTTCCGCTATCCACTGGGACTTGGTTTTGATTCAAACCAAAGAGTACGGCGGTGGGGAAATTTACCTCGACGGCGAACTGATTAGAAAGGACGGACTGTTCGTAACCGACGATTTAGCCTGCTTAAATCCCGAAAATTTAAAATAATCGGTAAAAAATAATTGACTAAACGCCGTTTTGAGGCTATAATGTAAAAGACGAAATTTGAAAAAATTTAGAAAAAATATATTCGGAGGACATAAAAATGTCAAAAGTAACAAAAGTTGCAATTAACGGTTTTGGCCGTATCGGTCGTCTCGCTTTCAGACAGATGTTCGGCGCAGAAGGTTATGAAGTTGTTGCTATCAACGACCTCACCAGCCCTGAAATGCTCGCTCATCTTTTGAAGTATGATACCATGCAGGGGAACTACGTAGCAGCAGGTCACACTGTTGAATCTACTGAAGATTCCATTATCGTTGACGGAAAGGAAATCAAAATCTCTGCTGAAAAGAACGCTGCAGATTGCCCTTGGGCTAAATACGACGTTGACGTTGTATTGGAATGCACTGGTTTCTACACCAGCAAAGAAAAGGCTGCTGCTCACATTCAAGCAGGTGCTAAGAAAGTTGTTATCTCTGCTCCCGCAGGTAACGACCTCCCCACTATCGTTTACAACGTAAACCACAAGACCCTTACCGCTGAAGACAAGATCATTTCTGCTGCATCTTGCACCACCAACTGTCTTGCTCCTATGGCTAAGGCTCTTAACGATTACGCTCCCATTCAGTCTGGTATCATGACTACCGTTCACGCTTACACTGGCGACCAGATGATTCTTGACGGACCCCAGAGAAAGGGTGATAAGAGACGTTCAAGAGCAGGCGCAATGAACATTGTTCCTAACTCTACTGGTGCTGCAAAAGCAATCGGTCTTGTTATTCCCGAACTCAACGGCAAGCTAATCG
>JAFQLO010000031.1 GCA_017414525.1 Clostridia bacterium
ATTTAAGTCCACCAATGTGACCAGTGTGATATCTGTAATATTTCTTTTCAAGTTTCTTACCCGTTAAAACTACCTTGTCGCAGTTAACGATTATAACGAAGTCGCCGGTGTCAACGTTAGGGGTGAAGGTGGGTTTGTTCTTACCGCGGAGGATTGCTGCAACTTTAGAAGCGAGTCTTCCGAGAACAACGCCTTCAGCGTCAACCACGTACCACTTTCTGACAACGTTTTCAGCGTGTGCCATATAAGTCTTCATAATTGTTTTCTCCTTAAAATTTTGTTTTGCATAAGTAAAATTCTTTACCGCCTTAACACGAATTCTGACGGTTTTAAGAGAGGGCTAATCTCCAAAAACACGAATTTTGCCTTATAAACGCCTATTTATATTAAAATATTTTTGCTTTTAAGTCAAGCGTTTTTCACGGGTTTTTATATGTTTTTAAATACTTTTTGCCCTATTTCTCATAAAAAACGAAGAGAACACAATATCTTGTGCTCTCTTAAAAATTTTTAACTATTCTTACTGTTTTTATTGGTCGTGTCTGCACCGCCGTAACAATGATACTGGTCAACTTTCCACGATATAGGAACGCACGGGTGTTTTTCAGTAATGTCGTCGGCTAGTTCTACGCCCCAACCCGGTCCGTCTGGTATTTCCATATAGCCGTCTTTTAGCTTAAACTTATACTCGCCCATACAGTCTAGTGCTAGATTAAACGTTCTTGGCGGGAAAGTTTCCATAATTAAAAAGTTAGGAATAACCGCCGCCATGTGCAAACTTGCCGCTATATTTATAACGCTAACCGGAACGTGTGGAACAATATACGCGTGGTGAGCCTCCGCGAGTGCGCACACTTTCATGCTGCCGGTAAAACCACCGAGCGTGCAGACGTCAGGTCTAGCAATTCTCATACCAGCGTTTAGCATCATTTCAAATTCTTGAATGCTGATGCATCTTTCGCCCGCCGCTATTGGAATATGAGTTTTTGCCGTAAAATCTTTTAGCGTTTCGATATTTTCCGAGCGAATAGGATCTTCAAAGAAAAGAATGTTTAATTTTTCTAGCATTTTGCAGAGCATTAACGATTCGTCACCGTTAAGTTCTCTGTGAATCTCTATTGCAATATCAATTTCATCGCCCAAAATTTCCCTAGCGAAAGCGATTCTGTTATACATAGTTGCTAGTCGCTTTGAAGATGCCCAGCCTTCCATATCCCTGCAAGGGTTAATTCTAACTGCCGTAAAGCCGTTTGCTTTAGCCTCGAGCAAAAGCGATTTAAACATCTCGTTATCGTTACTAGGCGTTATATGTCTCCACACGCGAATTTTATTTCTATACTTTCCGCCGAACAAATCGTATACGGGAACGCCCAAAGCCTTACCCTTAATATCCCACAAAGCGAGGTCGATTGCCGATATTGCGCTTTGAATGTTCATTCCCTTAAATTGATGCTCTTCGTATAGTCTTTCGTTTATGAAGTTTATTCTATTAACGTCTTCACCAACGATAACCTGCTCTAAACATTTAAGCGTGCCAACTACGCCCTCTCTCATAGCCCATAGCCCAGACTCGCCAAGCCCTACTATGCCTTCGTCAGTATGAACTTTTACGAATAGATGTCTATTGCCCGACAAAATCGGTTCAATTTTTGTGATTTTCATATATTTCCTCCATTTTAATAAGCAGTCGTTTTCCCCTAGCCTTGTTGTTCTTCCGCTTTTTCTAGGTTATCTAATCTTCCCTCGCAGAAATCGAGGAACTTTTGCCAAAGCGTACTATCTAAAAAGGTGTTTTCCCCAGTTTCTAATAGTTTAATAGATTTTTCGTAAGTTCCGTTGTTCCAGCTATGATTGCCGATAAACAAGTCCACCTTTTCCTTTCTTAATCTCGCTAATGAATTTCTATAAGCCTCTCTCGCACCCTCGAACTCTTGGGTATTTTTGCCGAGAGTGTTTGCGCCTGCGCCACCAAAACTCCCCGCACGGTAAATCTTTCCGTTATCTTGTACGTCGAAAAAGAAAGAAATCGTTCCTTTCGTATGCCCTGGCGTTTCCATAAATCTTACGGTGGTGTTGCCAAGCGTTAAAGAGCGCAGTCTTTAACGATAATATTTTCGGCGTTCTCTTTAACAAATCTTCCCTTCCAGTCTTTAAGGGTGTCCTCGTCCATCATGACGCGCACGCCGTCAAGGGTAACGTCTTTTGCGTTTTTAACGGTTAGCGCGTACTCGCCACGAGTATTGATTTTGTTTTCGGTAAACTCTACGCCCTCTTCCTTTTTAATGACGAAGTCTATATCTTTTAAGGTAATGCCCGAAACTTCGCCACCGGTAAGCTCGATTATTTTGCTACCGCCCGTGCTTTCAAAGCGCATATTGCTAAACTTAATGTTTTTAGCAAAGCCCTTGTCGCTCTCTACCGTTATAGGCAAGCCGACGTCGGTTGCTACAACGTTTGAAATTTGAACGTTTTCTATTCTTCCGTCACAGTTTACGCCGTATCTCGTTCTAACCCAAAAGCCGTAGCCCGCGCTCTTCATAACCAGCCCCGATATGCAAACGTTTCTAAGTTCGCCCGCGCCTACGCCTATTCTCACGCCACAAGCGGAAGACGAGGTTACGCAGTTAGTTATGGTTACATACTCGCAAGGTCTATACTTTTTAAGTCTTGCCGACGAGCAACGAATAGCAATCGCGTCGTCGCCCGTCAAAATTATGCAGTCGGACACGGTTACGAATCTCGAACAATCTATATCCAAGCCGTCGGTGTTTGCAAAGTGCGAGGGGTTGAAAATCTTTACCCCCCTAACTTGCACGACTTCACAGCCGTAGAAATAACAAGTCCAGCAAGGTCCGTTCTTTATGATTACGTCCATAACCTTGACGTTTTCGCACTCGATAAAGCAAATCATTTGCCCCGGGCGAGAGGGTTTTAAGTCTTTCGTCCTTGCAAACCCGTCACGGAAAACGTAGCCCGTTTGCCAAGTGAGGTGCTTATCGATTCTCCCGAAAAAGCTATCGCCGTTGCCGTCGATTTCGCCAAATCCCGTTATTGAAACGTTTTTTACCTCGTGCGCGATTATTAAATGTTTACCGAGCCAATGCTCGCTTAACCCATCCCAGTTTTGAGGGTAAGCGTCCGACTCGTTGTAATCCTCTAAACTCTTGCTCGCAAAAATCTTTGCGCCCGCCTCTAAATGAAACTCGACGTTATCTTTTAGCCAAATAGTCCCTAAATAAAACTCGCCCGCGGGAACGGTTACTTTTCCACCACCGTTTTTAGCGCACTCGTCAATGGCCGATTGAAAGGCTTTCGTGTTTAGAGTTTTCCCGTCGGCAACCGCCCCAAACTCAACGACGTTATACATAATTTTTCTCCTAATTCCTTTATCAATATTCCACTTGTTTTAGGCATAAGCCTTTGACGGGGAGAGTTCTGCCTCCGAGAGAACGCTCGCCTCTCTCTAGCATTTTTTCCTCCTTGCCATTGACAAATTTGGTCAATAATAACTTTTACCTTATCCTTTGATTTAGCCTTGTTGCGCTTCCGCTTTTTCTAGGTTATCTAATCTTCCCTCGCAGAAATCGAGGAACTTTTGCCAAAGCGTACTATCTAAAAAGGTGTTTTCCCCAGTTTCTAATAGTTTAATAGATTTTTCGTAAGTTCCGTTGTTCCAAGAGTGGTTGCCGATAAACAAATCCACCTTTTCCTTTCTCAATCTCGCTATTGAATTCCTATAAGCCACTCTCGCGCCCTCGAACTCTTGAGTGTTTTTGCCGAGTTTATTAGCCCCCGCACCGCCGAAACTTCCCGCTCGGTAAGTCTTTCCGTCCTCTTTTACGTCAAAGAAGAAAGAAATAGTGCCCTTTGTGTGCCCTGGCGTTTCCATAAACTTTATGGTGGTGTTGCCGAGTGTTAAGGCGTCGCCGTCTTTTATAACCTTATCTGCAGTAAAATATTCTTTTGCGCGCTCGAAATCGTTCTCGCCTATCATAGTGGTTGCACCAGATAAGTCCTTAAACGCCGCCGTTGCTTCTGAATGGTCATAGTGCCAGTGCGTACAGATTATATATTTAATATCCTTAAAATTAAAACCTAAATCTCTTACTGAATTAACGACCAAATACGCCGTGTTTTTATACCCTGGGTCTATCATTATTAGTCCGTCACCAGTATCAATTAAATAACAGCACGCCTGATAAGTGCCCACGTAGTAAACGTTAGAAAAAAGCTTAAACGGCGTCATTTTGCCTTCCCAAGGGCGGTCTTGCCTAAAAGACAAATCCCTTTTCCCAGCACCTATATTCCTAAACATATCTCTCTCCTACGGCTTTTCTTAAATTTTAACATAGGGATATGCCGCTGTCAACGGATTGTTTTACGAAATATTTTCGAAATTAGTACTCTACCGATAGTAGAGTTAGCCCTTTTGCGGGTATCGTCTTACCACCGAGTGCGCGTTTTCCAGTAGCTAACATATCTTCAACTTCCTTTTTGCCGATTTTGCCTCTGCCGACCGCTAACAGCGTGCCGACGATTATTCTCACCATATTATATAAAAATCCGTTGCCCGTTACCGAGAAGATAATCTCGTTACCACGCTCTTCTATATCTATTGAATAAACGGTGCGCACGGTAGTTTTTACCGAAGTTCCGCTTGAGCAGAACGCCTTAAAATCGTGCTCGCCCTCTATTAGTTTTGCACACTCTTTCATAGCCGATACGTCAGGTTGTTTTTCCAGTTGAAGAGCGTATCTATCCTTTAAGGGCAAAATTGCCGTGGAAACGTAAGTTCTATAAACGTAAGTTTTGCGTTTTGCCGAGCGACGCGCGCTAAAATCGTCGTCCGCTCGCTCGCTCTTTACTATCTTTACGTCATCGGGAAGAATTATATTTAATGCAAGCGCAAACTTTTCAGGAGGGATATTCTCCTTTTCACGCTTAAAGTGCGCGACTTGCCCCTCGGCGTGCACACCCGCGTCAGTTCTGCCACTCCCGATAACCTTGATTTTCTCGCCAGTAAGCGTTAGGAGAGCCTTTTCAATGACCTCTTGAACGGTGATTTTATTAGGCTGAACCTGCCAGCCACAGTAATTCGTTCCGTCATAAGTAACGGTGAGTTTAACTATCATAACGCCACCGTCAACAACACGTAAAAATTATTTAAATAAACCACGCCGACGATTAAACCCGCAACTAAAATCGTTCCTATAAGGTCACGCCAAGTGAGTTTCATTTTCTTATACTTCGTTCTGTTTTTGCTACCCGAATAACAGCGCGCGTCCATAGCGTCCGCAAGCTCGTCCGCACGGCGGAAAGAACTTATTAGTAACGGAATAAGCACGGGAATAAGTGCTTTTGCTCGCTTGAAGATGTTTCCGCTCTCAAAGTCCGCGCCCCTTGCCTTTTGCGCCTTAATTATCCTATCCGTTTCGTCTAGTAAAGTGGGGATAAAGCGAAGGGCGATACTCATAATGAGCGCAAACTCATGCACTGGGAATTTGATAAATTTTAATGGATAAAGTAGGCTTTCAATTCCGTCCGCAAGTTCTACGGGAGAAGTTGTTAGCGTCAATAGCGACGCACCCAAAACCACTAGTGAAATTCTAACGATTATAAACGCCGCGTTAAGCAGTCCTAAATCAGTAATTTTGATAAAACTTAAGTCAAGCAAAACCTCTCCGTCAGAGTTAAAAAACAGTTGCAAGATAGCCGATAAAATTATAAAGAACATTATTGCTTTTATGCTCTTTAGCACTTTTAAGAAGGGCACTTTTGCCGTAATCGTAGTAATAAGCACGAACAAAAAACACGCAGCAAAGCCTAAAAAGTGGAAGCTTTGAACTAAGAACACGCCCACGATATAGGCAATAGAGGCTAAAATTTTAATCCTCGCATCCATTCTGTGAACGAACGAGTCCTTGGGATAATATTGACCGAAAGTTACGTCTTTCATCTTTTACCTCCCACGAACTCTTCGCAGAGTTTATCTATAAAGTCGCTTACTGTTAGATTGCTTTTTGGGTTAATTCCGCTGTGCGATAAGCGTTTTTCAATAAACGCCGTCGTCGGTAAAGATAAGCCTAAAGAAATTAGTTCGTCTTCATTAGCAAAAATATCCTTGGGCGTGCCAACCGTTAGTATTTTTCCAGCAGAAAAAATAGCCGCGCGCGAACAGTGCTCGGATATAACGTTCATATCGTGCGAAACCAAAACGACAGTTTTGACAAACATTTTATGAAGTTTTTTTAAGAGTGCCAAAAAGTCTTTTTTCCCCGCGGGGTCAAGCCCTGCAACAGGCTCGTCTAAAACTAATATTTCGGGTTTAGTTACGATAACTCCCGCAATAGCAACTCTTCTCTTTTGCCCGCCAGAGAGTTCAAACGGTGACTTTTCTTTGACCTTACTATAATCAAGCCCAACTAGCGTTATCGCTTGCTCAACCCGCTCTTCTATCTCTCTTTCACTCATTTCCGGAGCAAAATTTTTAAGCCCAAACGCCACGTCCTCAAACACCGTTTCCGCAAAGAGCTGGTGCTCGGGATACTGGAAAACCATTCCGACCTTTTTCCTAAGTGCCTTAAAGTCGCACTTTTTGTCGGTTAAATCAAACTCGCCTATCTTGATACTACCGCGATCCTTTTCCACCTTAATAAGACCGTTAAGGTGTTGAACGAAGGTGGATTTTCCGCTACCAGTTTGACCGATAATTCCGAAAAATTCCCCCTCTTCGATAGTGATAGAAACTTTATCTAAGGCTACTTGTCCGCCTTTTTTTGACGATTGCTCGTAGGAATAAGTTAAATCTTTGACTTCAATGCGCATAATTCCTCCGCCAACCTCTCTTCGGTTAAAATTCCCTCGGGTAATTTTACTCCCCTTTGAATAAGTGCGTCAGCAATCTCTGCCGCTAAGGGAAGTTCCAGCCCGCAAGCCTTTATCTCTTCTTTTTTCTTAAAAATTTCCGACGGAGTTCCAGATAAAACGATTTCTCCGTCGTTAACGACGTAAACCTTATCCGCTCTTACCACCTCGTCCATATAGTGCGTGACGTTAATAACCGTCACTTTTTGCGTGCGGTTAAGCCTTTCCACGACTGACAAAACCTCTTTCCTGCCTTGAGGATCGAGCATAGCAGTGGACTCGTCTAAAACTAACACCTTTGGTTTAAGTGCTAAAACGCCCGCTATTGCAATTCTTTGTTTTTGCCCGCCCGATAAGTGCATAGGGGAAGAACGGCGGAATTTTTCCATTCCCACCGCAGAGAGGGCAAAGTTAATTCTCTCTCCGATTTCCTCGCGCTTAATGCCTACGTTCTCAGGGCCAAACGCCACGTCGTCCTCAACGATTGAAGCAACCAGTTGGTTATCGGGGTTTTGGAAAACCACACCGACGGTTTTTCTTATATCGAAAACCTGTTTTTTATCGGCAGAAGAAAATCCGTCCACGGTGACGCTCCCCTCGTCGGGTAGCACTAGTGCGTTTAAAAGTTTAGCAAGCGTGGATTTTCCGCTTCCGTTATGGCCGATAATAGCGACGTATTCCCCCTCTTCGACGGAAAGGGAAACGTTTTTAACGACGTCTATTTTTTTGTCGTAAGAAAAACTGACGTTTTTCAGTTCAATAAGTGGCATAAAACACTCCATTTTAACTGCAATATAAAAGTATTTTACCACAAGCGTGAATTTTTTACAAGCGATACAAAGCGTTTTATAGTTCACCGCTTAACTAAAATTAAATTCTTACAAAAATTTTTCGTTTTGCATTGACTATTCCTTTTTTAATATGTATAATAGATATGTTAAAAAACAAATTCTATTATGGAGGACTTTGATATATGAAAAAATTGACAATCGACGGTAATACCGCCGCCAGTCACGTTGCCTACGCCTTTTCAGAAGTAGCGGCTATCTACCCGATTACCCCTTCTTCTCCTATGGCAGAAGTTGCAGACGAATGGTCAGCAGCAGGCAGAGTGAATATGTTCGGTCAACCCCTTCGCCTTGCAGAAATGCAGTCTGAAGCTGGTGCAGCCGGTGCTGTTCACGGCTCACTTACCGCTGGTGCTTTAACCACTACTTACACTGCAAGCCAAGGCTTGCTCTTGATGATCCCGAATATGTATAAGATCGCGGGCGAACTTCTCCCCACGGTTTTCCACGTTAGTGCTCGTGCGCTCGCTGCTCACTCACTCAACATTTTCGGTGACCACGCTGACGTTATGGCTTGCCGTCAAACCGGTTTTGCAATGATCGCTTCTAACTCCGTTCAGGAAGTTATGGACTTGGCTCTCGTTTCTCACCTTTCAACCTTAAAGGCAAAAGTTCCTTTCCTTCACTTCTTCGACGGTTTCAGAACCAGTCACGAAGTTTCTAAGATTGACGTTATCGACTACGAAGATATGAAAGCTCTCGTCGATATGAAAGATATCGAAGACTTCCGCGCTCGCGCTCTTAACCCCGAACACCCCGTTCAGAAAGGTACTGCTCAAAAC
>JAFQLO010000032.1 GCA_017414525.1 Clostridia bacterium
CCTTCTTTTCTTTCATTTCGTCAATGAGTTGTTCGAAGTATTTTTTACCAACTTCCATAACAACGTCAGAATACATTTGAATAAATCTTCTGTAGCAGTCGTAAGCCCATCTGGGGTTACCGCTCTTTTTAGCCATAACTTCAACTACTTGTTCGTTAAGACCGAGGTTCAAAATGGTATCCATCATACCTGGCATTGACGCTCTTGCACCAGAACGAACAGAAACTAACAAGGGGTTTTCAAGGTCACCGAATTTCTTACCGGTGATGCCTTCCATCTTATCGATGTATTCCATAATTTGACCCATAATCTCGTCGTTAATCTGCTTTCCGTCTTCATAATACTTGGTACAAGCTTCAGTTGAAATAGTGAAGCCCTGAGGTACGGGAAGACCGATGTTGGTCATTTCTGCTAGGTTTGCCCCCTTTCCGCCAAGAAGTTCACGCATTGATGCGTTACCTTCGCTGAACAAATAAACATACTTCTTCATTAAATCCTTCCTCCAAAATGGTTTCTAAATTACAATTTTGTTATAATGCTATGTTATTTCGCTTATACATTCTACTACAAATAAAAAAATATTTCAACTGTTATGAGGGGTGTTTTCAACTTTCTATAAAATTTTAATCAATTCCTCTAACGACTTCAATTTCTCTTCGGTACGGCTTGTAATATAATACTCTAAAAGTTTCACTGCGCGAACCTTATTTTCCCTCTCCACGTTCTCTCCGTTCATCACGCCAAGTAGTGCTTTTAAGGTGGCGTTATTAATCTCTCTTCCCACGCCGTTATTGCACTTTTCGCAGAAAAACGCACCCGTTTTATAATCAAAAAAAGTCTTTCCCTCGATGTCGCAACCGCAAATGCACTTTTTTGAAACGGTTAACGAATAACCTATGGCTCTTAGCGATTTTACTAAAAAGGTTATTAGCTCGACCAAGTAATCGTCGTCACCGTAAGAAAGGCGTTTAAGAGCGTTTACGGTAAGCAAAAACTCCTCTTCCGAGGCAATATTTTCCCGATAAAACCGCCTTACGAATTCTAAAATCGCACCGCCCGCAAAGTACTTAAACACGTCCTCTCTTAACGGATAAAAACTATCGATGAGGCTCGCGCCTATAACCGTACGCATTTCCCCTTTAACGGAAAAGATAAATTCGGCAAAACAAAAAGGCTCGGAGGCAAATTTTAGTTTTGCTCCTGCCTTTTTTACACCTTTTATTCTAGCGGAAATAACACCTTTTTCCAAGGTGAACACGTTAAGTATTTTATCGCTCTCGCCAAAGGACACGCCCCCGAGAACAATTCCGCTGAGTTTTTCTTCCATTTTATTCTTCCGTCAATCTTTTATATAATACGTAGTAAGATAAATTTCCCGTTTTTTCAAACATATTCCACGCCGTATCCGCGGGATTATTATCGTTAATCTTCTTTCCCATACGCCCTCCTAAAAAGAGTTTGCGGAGAAAGAAAATTTTTATTCTAAGTTTTATTTTTTCTTAGTCGCTATAGCCGTACTCTTTCATAAGCCCCGCGCTGTTTCTCCAGTCCTCTTTAACCTTGACGTATGTGGTTAAGAATACTTTTTTGCCTAGGAATTTTTCCATATCCGCCCTAGCAAACGAAGAAACTTCCTTAATAGCCTTTCCTCCCTTACCGATAAGGATAGCCTTGTGGTTGGGCTTTTCGCAGACTATATCTAAACTAATTCTATAAGTCTTTTTGTTTTCCGAAAGAGCAAACTCGTTGACTATAATAGCAACGCCGTGAGGAATCTCTTTATCGAATTTTAAGAGAATTTTCTCACGCATAAGTTCTGATATCATAAACTTTTCCGAACGGTCGGAAATCATATCCTCCGAGAAGAGTTTTTCCCCTTCTGGGAGTTTATCAACTATCACTTTTAAAAGTTCTTTAACGTTTCTGCCCTTTCTCGCAGATACTGGAACTATCTCGATATTTTCTTCAGAAAGTTCTTTAAGTTCAGATACTAAAAGACTTTCTGTCATAATATCAATTTTAGTTAAAACCAAAACTGTTGGAACGGAAAGCGCCGTGTATTTTTTCAAAATCTTTTTGTCCTGCTCGCTTATCCCCTCGTGACCGTCTAATATAAACAGCACCAAGTCCACGTCGTCCACCGAATCGCTCGTCGTCTTTTGCATAAAGGAGTTGAGGAGGTTGTCCGCCTTATAAATTCCAGGAGTATCCACGAACGCAATTTGATAATCGTCAGTGTTTAATATACCTAAAATTCTATCCCTAGTCGTTTGAGGCTTAGGCGAAACGATTGCAACTTTTTCACCGACGAGCACGTTAATAAGCGTGCTTTTTCCCGCGTTTGCGCGCCCAACGACGGCAACTATTCCGCTTTTCATTGTTCCTCCTCAGGATAAAGAAGCGCTAAAACGGACTTTTCCTTTCTTCTCATTTCCGCTTTTTCATCATCGGTCATGTGGTCGGAGCCGAAAAGGTGCATTAGACCGTGCAAAATAAGGTACTCCGTTTCTCTCTCTAAACTATGCCCGTACTCTTCCGCTTGCGCCTTAATTTTATCCTCGCACAAAACGATAGAGCCTAGAAAAATAAACTTTCCCTCCATCGCAGTAGCGCACTTTTCAGGGAGTAAAACCTCACCTTTAATCCCCTCGAAACTTGGGTAGGATAAAACGTCGGTAACGCTATC
>JAFQLO010000033.1 GCA_017414525.1 Clostridia bacterium
ACCGATATACATACCCGGTCTCATTCTGACCGCATCAAGCCCCTCGAGAATCTTTATATCTTCTGCTTTATAACTTTGTTTCGCCATCACTTTTCTCCATAGATTACATATCTTGTAGTCAATTAACTATTATATTATACTATATATTGTGTTTTTTTTCAAGTTATAAACGCAAATTTTTATTATAATTGATTTTAGATATAAAAAATTCCCTCTTTTTTTAGAGGGAATAAGTGATTTTTATTTTTTTGATTTGCTGTTTCGCTCCCAGAACACGCCGTTCTCGTAACCTTGAATGGTGGAGTCTGCTTCCGCATCCTTTAACCTTTTCTCCGCCCACGCACAATAAAGGGGATTTTGCTCTAAATCTATATAATTTCTCTTTAACTTTTTTGCTACTACGCCAGTAGTTCCGCTACCCGCAAAGGGATCAAGCACGAGATCGTTTTTATTTGAACTTGCAAGAATAAGTTTTGCAATAAGTTTTTCAGGCTTTTGCGTGGGGTGTGCGGTATTTTCCGCCATCGACCAGTAAGGTACGGCAATATCGTCCCAAAAGTTTGACGGGCAGGTATTCCTAAACTTTCCGTCAGAGGTTTCCTCCCAGTCCTTTGGAACGCCGTTTTCTTTATACGGCGCTAAAACTTTTTTTCTTTGCTTAACTGCATCTAGGTTAAAGGTAAATTTATCGCTAACGGTTGCAAAGTAAATATCCTCCATAGAGTTCTTCCAGTTAAGTTTCGCGCCTCTCCCTTTTTCCCTTTGCCAAGTTATTCTGTTTCTTAATATAAAATGCTCGTTTATGAGGTTGCCGATAACCATACCGCTCCGCCAGTCACAGCAAACGTAAATACTAGCAGTGTCTTTAAGTTTTGGTTTTACGGCGTTTATCCACTTTTCAGTATAGTCTGCGTACTTATCGTCACGAGTTTTCCTAAAACCGTTGCCGTGAAAGTTTTTATCAAGATTATAAGGCGGGTCAACTATTAACAGGTCTACCGACTTATCGGGAATTTTTTTAAGCGCGCGAAAAGCGTCCCCACACACGGTGGAGTTAGCTTTTATCTCGGTAGCCCCTTTTTCAACGACCACGCGCTCTAAATATTCCTTTCCCTCTTCTAAGGAAAAATCAATAGTTTTATTTCTCTGTGATTTCATATTACTTTTTATAAGACTTAAAATAAACGTCCACTTTTTTAGCGAGATCTTTGTTATTCTTGGTCTTTTTCATCATATCGATAAGTTTATCGGTGGCATCTTCCTCTTCAGAAAGTATTCTGCGGAGTTTATAAGAAAGGTCAATTTCTTCCTTATTTAAAAGTAGTTCTTCCTTTCTCGTTCCAGATTTGTTGAGATCTATTGCGGGGAAAATTCTCTTTTCACTTAAACCTCTCGATAAGTGAATTTCCATATTTCCAGTACCCTTAAACTCTTCGTAAATAACGTCGTCCATTCTGCTGCCAGTTTCGATAAGTGCAGTCGAAAGAATAGTTAAACTTCCGCCGCCCTCAACGTTTCTAGCCGCACCAAAAATTCTCTTTGGGCCTTGCATAGCCTGCGGATCAAGTCCACCAGAAAGTGTTTTTCCCGAAGATTCCACCACGCTGTTATACGCCCTAGTTAATCTTGTTATAGAATCCATTAAAATAACTACGTCTTTTCCGACTTCTAACATTCTTTTTGCTCTATTTATTACCGCCTCTGCCGTTCTTACGTGGTGTGCAGGGCTCTCGTCAAACGTAGAATAAACTACTTCGCTGACTACGCTCCTCTTAATATCGGTAACTTCCTCGGGACGCTCGTCTATCAACAATACTATAAGTTTTACTGCGGGATAGTTGCTTTCAATCGCGCCCGCTATTAGTTTGAGAAGTGTGGTCTTTCCCGTTTTAGGAGGTGCAACGATAAGTCCTCTCTGCCCTTTGCCTATGGGAGAGAAAATATCAATGCAACGAAGAGCAACGTCCGTTTCCATTCCCTCGACTTCTAAATTTATCTTTTCATCGGGATAAAAAGGAGTTAGTTCGTCAAAACTCTTTCTCGTTAAAAATAGTCTGGGATCTAAATCGTTTATGGTCACGACGTTTTGAAGTGCGGCTAATTCACC
>JAFQLO010000034.1 GCA_017414525.1 Clostridia bacterium
AAAAGAGATTAAAAGAAGATACCGAAGTGGACATTCCTGTGTTCCACGACGACCAGCACGGAACGGCTGTGGTTTGCGTTGCCGCTTGTATTAACGCGCTTAAACTAGTAAGCAAAAAATGGGAAGACGTAAAAGTGGTTTTCAGTGGCGCGGGTGCTGCTGGTGAGGCTATTGCGAAACTTATGATTTCTATGGGTGCTAAGGACATTTTAATGTGTGATAGAAACGGCATTATTTATAAGGGCAGAGAAGTCGGAATGAATGCCGAAAAGGAGAAGATTGCTGAGTTTACCAACAAAAATTGCCAAAAAGGTACGCTCAAAGACGCTATGAACGGTGCGGACATCTTCGTTGGCGTAAGTTCCCCAGGGCTAGTTTCTGCTGATATGGTTAAATCAATGAACGCTAACGCTATCGTTATGCCTATGGCAAACCCTACGCCGGAAATTGAACCAGAACTTGCACTTTCTGCGGGCGCAAAGGTAGTTGGTACTGGTAGAAGCGATTATCCAAATCAGATAAATAACGTTTTGGCATTCCCAGGAATTTTTAGGGGCGCGCTAGATTGTAGAGCAAAGGATATAAACGAAGAAATGAAGATTGCTGCGGCAAAAGCAATAGCATCGCTAGTGTCGGATGAAGAACTTTCTCCCGAGTATATTCTTCCTCTTCCGTTTGACGAAAGGGTGGGTGTAACCGTCGCTAAAGCCGTTAAAGAGGCTGCAATAAAAACCGGAGTAAACAGAATTTAAGTATGGGATTTTTTGAAAGGGTTTACGAGGTCGTAAAGACTATTCCGTACGGAAAAGTTATGACTTACGGCGATATAGCCACGTTGCTAGGTAATCCGCGCGCCGCTCGCCAAGTTGGTTGGGCGCTCCACGTCAATCCGTCCCCAGAAACTATTCCTTGTTATAGGGTAGTTAATAGATTCGGTATGGTTAGCAAGGCGTTTGCCTTTGGTGGGGAAAATCGTCAAAGAGAACTTTTAGAGAAAGAAGGAATAATTTTTGACGAAAAAGGGTGCGTAAAACCTTGCTTTTTTGCAACAAATGTTCTATAATGAATAACGCTGAACGTTCAGCGTTATTATTTTTTTTATTCTTGAGAAGAAACAAGAAAAATATTAAAAGTAAATTACGGGGTGTAGCGCAGTTGGTAGCGCGCTTGGTTCGGGACCAAGAGGTCGTGGGTTCAAATCCCGTCACTCCGACCACAAAAAAGACGAATAGCCTCCGCTATTCGTCTTTTTTGATAGATTGAAGACGGGATTTGAATGAGGAGAAAATTGCTTGCAATTTCCCGAAGGGCAAACAGTGGACCCCCACTGTTTGTCGGGGATGGTCGCACAGGTTCAATCCCTTAGCAGGGGACGGCAACCCTTTTGTCGACCCAAAGTCGACATTTCCCCTAAAAGGGGAATTCCCCGTCACTCCGACCGCGTCAAAGTACGCTAGATATCACATAAAGTCACCATAAAAATGACTTTATTGTGATAAAAGCGACTTTTCCTTATCGCAAAAAGTTCTTCGATACTTTTTGCGAGTGTTTAGTTGTTTCAGTCAGTAAATTGCTAATGATTTTAGGACTTTTTCTTTTTAAACTTTTAATCAGAAAATAGCATCAGGTCAACAAAAGGTCGACAACTTTTTTAAAGATTTTAACAACTTCTATTGATAAAAGGAAGTGTAAAATGGCAACTATTTATCCAAAGCCTCGATTTATAATAGTTAAATGACGGAAAATATAGGTGTGTTTTTCCACTATTTTTTACACGTGTAACGCGAGGTGTATACCTTTTGCTTGACTTTTATTGCTGTTTTGTGATAAAATATCTCCATTCTTTATTAAATAGGAGAAAAGTATGAAAAATCCTGAGATATTCGCGGTGATGGTGCTTTATATGTGCGTCGTCATAGGAATAGGAATTTACTTCTACAAAAGGTCTCAAAAGAGTGCCGAAAACTACTTCCTCGGTGGGCGTTCGCTCGGTCCATGGGTAGCGGCTATGAGCGCTGAGGCTTCGGACATGAGCGGTTGGCTTCTTATGGGGCTTCCAGGCGTTGCTTACTGGTGCGGATTAGCAGACGCGTTCTGGACTGCTATCGGTCTTGCTATCGGTACATACGTTAACTGGCTTATCGTTGCAAAAAGATTGCGTAATTATTCGCAGATTGCTGGGAACTCTATTACCATTCCCGATTTCTTCTCAAACCGTTTTAAAGAGAAGAAAAAGGTTATTCTCGGCATATCAGCACTATTTATTTTGATTTTCTTTACCGTTTACGCATCAAGTTGTTTCGTTACCGTTGGAAAACTCTTTAACACGCTTTTCGGCTTTGATTATCACGTAACCCTTATCGTCGGTGCAGTGTTCGTAGTTGCTTATACGCTTATCGGTGGATTTTTAGCTGAGAGCGTATCTGACTTTATGCAAGCAATAGTAATGATTATAGCACTCGTTGCGATGATCGTTGTTGGTGTGGTAAACGCTGGTGGGTTCGGTGCAGTTTTGGAAAATGCGCAGAACATTGAAGGATTTTTATCACTCGATCAGCTCGCTAACCCGACCGTAGGGGAGGGCGGACAGCAAATCTCTCAAAACGGTGCTCCAGTTTTTGGTGCGGCTAAAGAATACGGATTTTTGAGTATGATTTCAATGCTCGCTTGGGGTCTTGGTTATTTTGGTGTTCCGCAAGTTCTTCTCCGTTTTATGGCTATCCGCAACGCTAACGAGATTAAACGTTCAAGAATTATTGCAACCGTATGGTGCGTAATTTCTTTGGCGGCAGCAGTTTTAATCGGTATCATCGGCAGAACTCTTTTCCCCGCTGACGAGGCGTTAAATACCGCGTCTAAGGCAGAGAGCATCATTATCGTTACGGCAACCAAATATCTACCGCTCATCGTAGCAGGTCTTATTATGGCGGGTATTCTCGCTGCAACAATTTCTTCTTCCGACTCTTATCTTTTAATCGCATCTTCTTCAGTTTCGGTTAACATTTATAAGAGAATCGTTAAGAAGGAAAAGGCTAGCGAAAAGCAGGTTATGTGGATTTCAAGAATTACGCTAGTTGTAATCGCGCTCATTGGTATTATTATCGCTTGGGATGAAAACAGCGTAATCTTCACGCTCGTATCATTTGCTTGGGCGGGATTTGGCGCAACGTTCGGTCCGATTATGCTCTTCTCTCTTGTCTGGAAGAGAACGACTCGTGCGGGTGCAATCGCAGGTATGGTTGCGGGTGCAGTTAGCGTGTTCGTTTGGAAACTCGTTCTTAATCAGTTCTTGGCGGCAAGCATACCGGTATTCGGTATCTACGAACTTCTTCCTGCATTTATAATTTCAAGCATAGCAATCGTCGTTGGTTCGCTCTTATCGAAAAAACCCGATGCAGAAGTGGTTGAAGAGTTTGAAAAAGCAAAAAAAGGTGAAGTGGCAACCGTCGCTGAACAAGTGTAAATAAAACTATTATAATAAAATAAAAGGTCGGCTAGATGCCGACCTTTTTTTATGTTATTAAGTTTGCGACTAGCCTAAGTTTTTAAGCGTTAGTAGATAAATCAATTGCTTGTGAGGGGCGGAGAACAAAGAACATGTCGTTTGTGTCCTTAAAGGTTGATACGATAACTTCTTCTGCGCTTATACCTGAATATACCGTGCCACCGCTAGACGAATTCATTTCTAAAAGCGTTTCGCCGCCAGTATATATGAACACCCTCGTCAATCCAGTTTCGTGCGTCATAGTCGTATCGCCTCTATCTTTAGCGGTAGCGAACACTAGCACGTCACCCACTTCAAGGTTGTTAAAACTTAAATCCTTAACGCAGTTATCCATATCCGTAGTGTAATCGAAGTTAGCGATATCGTTTTTGAGTTTATCGTAGTCTGCACCGTAGAAACGGTAGCCACCCCAGTAGTTTTCGACAAGCATATTTTTAATGCTTAGGTAATCGCTAGAAACTTCATCGTTAAAAGTAAACATAACTGCGTTTAACTCCAAGTCTTCAAGGTAATGCCTCGAACTTGGGAAACCGTTAAAGAGGGTCGGGGTGAACACGTTTTTAATAATATCAGAAACTTTAGGAAGTTCTAGGGTTATTCCCATTTCCTTATAGATTTCCTCAGCGAAATCTAAGTCAGTTCCGTATTTATTAGCCCATTCGTTAACGTTTGATTCTTCAAGTTCTAATAAAATGCTTTGGTTCGTATCGCTTAGTTTTGCTTTTACAACTTTGTTTTCTAGCGTGTTCGACGGAATATCTGCAACGTAGCCTCCACCGTTTACTAGCGTCGTGCCTGCGTCTGCGGTAACCTTAACGGTGTAAGTAACTTCAACGGTGTCGCTCGCGGGAATGTCCACCGTCCAAGACAAAACTCCGTCTTTTAAGGTGTAACCCTCGCTCGCACTGACAAATTCCGTTCCTACTGGAATCGCCTCTGTAATTTTCACGTTCTCGTAATCTTTGCCGTAAAAGTCGTTTTTACTTACTTGTTTCCAAGTGGTATAGAGGAAAGTGTTACTCTTATTAGTTATTTTTACTGAATAGGTCACGTTG
>JAFQLO010000035.1 GCA_017414525.1 Clostridia bacterium
ATCTTAATATCCATTTGAATTGCGGTGATACCCTTTTCAGTACCTGCAACCTTGAAGTCCATATCGCCAAGGAAGTCCTCTAAGCCTTGGATATCTGAAAGGATAGAAACCTTGCCAGTTTCGGTATCCTTAATAAGTCCCATAGCGATACCAGCAACGGGTGCTTTAATAGGAACGCCCGCATCCATAAGCGCGAGGGTTGAACCACAAACGCTACCTTGTGAAGTTGAGCCGTTTGAACTCATAACTTCAGAAACGATTCTGATTGCGTAAGGGAATTCTTCGGGTGACGGAATTACGGGTTCTAACGCACGTTCAGCAAGTGCACCGTGACCGATTTCACGTCTACCAGGGCTTCTTAAAGGTTTTGCTTCGCCTGATGCATAACCAGGCATATTGTATTGATGCATATAACGCTTTTCAGAATCGCCGTCAAGACCTTCAAGCTTTTGAGCTTCTGAAAGCATTCCAAGCGTACAAGTAGACATAACCTGAGTCATACCTCTGGTGAACACGCCTGAACCGTGAACTCTGGGAAGAACGCCTGCTTCACACCAAATCTTTCTAACTTCATCAAGTTTTCTTCCGTCGGGACGAATACCGGTGTTAGTGATTTTTGCTCTAACCTTTTCTTTGGTCATATAGTAAAGAGCGTCTTTAATTTCTCTTTCTTTGCCTTCAAAAATTTCAGCAAAGTGCTCTAAGCAATCTTTTTCGACCTTGTCCTGACCAGCTTGTCTTTCGTGTCTATCAAAGGTGTCAAGTGCTTCGTCAAGCATCTTATCAGCGTATTCTCTAACAGCGTTATCGATTTCTTCGGGAACGTGATAGAGTTCCATTTCTCTCTTGGGTTTACCGATTTCTTTAACGATTTCTTCTTGGAACGCACAAAGACGTTTGATTTCTTCGTGACCGAAAAGAATTGCGCCTACCATTTCGTCGTCACTGATTTCATTTGCACCAGCTTCAACCATCATGATTGCATCCTTAGTACCAGCGAGGTTAAGAGTCAATACGCTCTTTGCTCTCTGTGCTTCGTCAGGGTTAATAACGTATTCACCGTCAACCATACCAACGACAACGCTTCCGGTAGGTCCAGCAAAAGGAATGTCGGAAATGCTGATTGCGATTGAACTACCAAGCATTGCAAGGGGTTCGGGTTGAATGTCGGGTTCAACCGACAATGCCGTTGCGATAACAATTACGTCGTTAAAAAGTCCTTTGGGGAAAAGCGGACGAATAGGTCTATCGATAAGACGGCTAGATAAAATAGCCTTGTCTGACGCTCTGCCCTCTCTCTTCTTGAAGCCGCCGGGGATTTTGCCGATTGAATACATCTTTTCTTCAAAATCAACTCCCAAGGGGAAATAATCCATTCCGTCTCTGGGAGAAGCCGCCATCGTTACGTTAACCATAACGGCAGTATCACCACAACGAACTACGCAAGAACCGTTTGTCTGTTCAGCGTACTTACCCGTTTCAACAACGAGTTCTCTGCCGCCGACTGTTGTCTTAAATACTCTAAAAGTTTCTGTCATTGTTCTCTCCTTCTAACTCTTTTTTATAGAAACGCGCCACTCTGTGGTGCGCATAAACTAACAAAATTACCTATTCAAAATAAGAAAAATCGGGCGACAAAAAATAATGCCGCCCTGACTTCTTACTTTCTCAAATTCAAATCTGCAATAATCTTTCTGTATCTTTCGATATCGATTTCCTGCAAATATTTCAAAAGACCGCGTCTTTCACCAACCATCTTCATAAGACCACGTCTTGAATGATTGTCGTGCTTGTTAACTGACAAGTGTGCGTTCAAGTGATTGATTCTTTCGGTGAGGAGTGCGATTTGCACTTCTGCTGAACCAGTGTCACCTTCATGACGTGCGAACTTTGCGATGATTTCTTGTTTCTTTGCTTTTTCCATATTCTTTTACCTCCTATTAGTTATGGATTAATTCGCTTTAAACAAAGCCTTGGGCGGAGACCCACACAACCTTGCATAAAGTATCAAGCCTAAATAGTATACCAAAATTTTACTCTTTTGTAAACTATTTTTTTATAGAATTTGCACTTTTTATTGACTATATAACCTTTAAGTTATAAAAACAATTTGGTTTTTCTCTCTTTTATAACTTCAAGTTTGTTAAGATAGGTTATAACGTCTTTTGGAGAAGCCTCTCTTTCTATTCTCTCCCCGCCGTTAAACACACGCTTACTGATAGCGTTTGCGCCACAAGCGACGTTTGAAGCAATCTCCTCCATAATATCGACGTTATAGACACACGCCTTACCTGCTTTTGAATACCCTACGTTTTCAAGGTTGCCAGCCATATTCTTTTGCCTATATAGATAATATGGCGAATATCCGTTTGCTTCTAATTGTGAATGTGCAAAATCCACCATTATATCTACCGCCTCGCCGCTTAACCTATGTTCTTCTTCCGCTAGATACGAGCCTCGTTTTATGCATAGAGTATGCACGGTGATATTATCAGGAGAAAGTTCAATAGACTTTCTTATGCTATTTTCAAAATCCTCTTGACTCTCGCCGTTAAGCCCCGCAATTAAATCCATATTAACGATAAATTCGTCTTTTGCCATATAAAACTTCTCCACAACCTCTTCAGCCGTGTGTTTTCTGCCAAGCAGTTCCAGCGTTTTATTAGAAAAAGTTTGGGGGTTAATACATATTCTAGTAACGCCGTAATCCTTTAAGATTTTTAAGTTTTCCTTGTTTATGCAATCTGGTCTGCCTGCCTCTACGGTAAACTCAACTCCGCTATTTATCTTCTCTATCGCCCTTAAAACCTTTTCAAGATGTGCGTTAGAGAGTGCAACTGGAGTGCCGCCGCCCACGTAAATACTGCGAAGTTTTTTTATAAACCTTTTGCTAAACTCTATCTCGTCAATAAGCGCGTCCACGTAATCGTCTACGTGAGCACGTGCGCTCTTTATATCCGCACTGATAAACGAGCAATATTTGCACCTTGACGGACAGAACGGAACGAAAGCAAAAAAGTCTGTGTTATCGTCGTTCTTTTGGTAAATGCCTTTTTGGCTTTCTATTACTTTTTTAGTGAGATCGGTTTTTTCCTTACTAACCTTCATAACGTCGGTAAAAAACTCCTCAAACTCACCACTCTCCTCCATTTGCTGGTAGGCAAGTTTCGTTGGTCTTATACCAGTAAGCGCGCCCCAAGGCAGTTCCTTTTCAAAAAATTTTGCCAGCGCTTTATAAATGGAGAGTTTTGCATATCTTTTCACTAGGCGTTTTTTTACGAGTTCATCGAGGTCGCCTTTTACTAGATTTCCGTAAGCATACACCTTTCCGTTGACGGTTACTGTGTTCACGAACTTATTTTCGCCCTCGGTAAAACGATGCCGTATTTTTACGGCATCGGTATCGCAAAACATATTTTCAACTTCTCTTAAATCACTTTCAAAGTTTGGTAAATTAGTATCAA
This sequence comes from Clostridia bacterium, assembly GCA_017414525.1. GTDB lineage: Bacteria > Bacillota > Clostridia > Christensenellales > Borkfalkiaceae > UBA1259. Next base: position 3,465 of record JAFQLO010000035.1, read on the forward strand.
TCATAATCGACAAAAGTATTGTATTTTCTCTCGTGTTCTAAAGTTGTGAACTCTTCGTGTCCTGGATAAACAGAATAATCGCCGTCAAGCGCAAAGAGTTTTTTAACAGACTCAACTAGAACTTGTTTATCTCCCGTAATAAAATCCGTTCTTCCAACAGATTCTAAAAACAAGGTATCCCCAGTAAAGAGGGCGTTGCCAACGCAAAATGTTGCAGAACCGTCGGTATGCCCAGGGGTCATTATAACCTTAATCTCTATATCGCAAATATTTAAAATATCGCCGTCAGAAAAAGTGTGGTCAGCAGTCAAATAGTCAAAAGTTCTGCCAAAATCGCTAGCCAAATTTTGCTCGTTGAGTAGTTTTTTTGCGTCAATTTTGCTTATATAAACAGCCGCTCCATCGTCTTGCAATTTTTTTGCGTTTCCTGCGTGGTCAAAATGCGCGTGCGTCAACAAAACCGCAACGATTTTAACGTTTAAGTCGCTTTCCGTTTGCTTTATTTTTTTATAGTTCTCCCCACTATCTATAACGATTGCCTCGTTAGTGTTTTCGTTAACCAAAAAGTAAGAATTCACCCTAAGCGGACCAGTGGATAAATGATAAATTTTCATTAGTTTGCAGTCCTATAAACGTCGGTAATTTTTGATTCTTGTTTAAGTTTAGTGATAAGACTTTCAAGCTCGTCTTTGCTGTTAAGCCTTACGTTAAAGTCAACGACTGCCTGCTTGGTTTTGTGATCGGTTCTACCGTTGGTTGAAACGATTTCCAGCCCGAATTTAGCAACCGTAGCAGCAACGATTGCGAGAATTTCCGCTTGCGTGTTGCCCATAACTTTTATGCTTGCGTTATAAACGCTATCAGCCTCTTCCGACCAACTAACTTCAATGAGTCTGCCGTCCTCGACGTGTTTAAGGTTAGGACAATCACGTCTATGAACGGTTACGCCGTGTCCTCTAGATATAAAACCTATTATATCGTCGCCAGGAACGGGATTACAGCAACCTGCAAAGCGAACTAATAGTCCCGCCATTCCCTTAACTTTTACGCCGCCGCCTGTTTTATTATTGCTCTTATAGAACTTAGCGACCTCTTGTTGAGGCTGACTTCTTCTATAATAATCAATAAGTTTGACGATAACGTGGTTAACGGTAAGCGCACCGTAACCGATTGACGCAAACATTTCGTCCTGCCCAGTAAAGGAAAGTTTAGCCGCAATATGCTCGAATGATTCATCCGTTAAAAGTTCAGAAGTGCTATATCCTCTGCGTTTGGCTTCCGCCTCGAACATAACCTTACCCATTTTAACGTTCTCTTCTTTCATCTCACGCTTAAAGAACTGCCTTATCTTTACGCGAGCAGAAGAACTTTTAACTATTTTAAGCCAGTCCCAAGACGGACCTTTTGACGTTTGAGAAGTGATAACTTCCACCACGTCGCCAACGTTTAACACGGTGTTTAACGGCACCATTTTTGAGTTAACTTTCGCACCGACGCACTTGTTACCAACTGCCGAGTGAATGCTATACGCAAAGTCTAGTGGCGTTGCGTCTTTAGGTAAACTTATAACGTCTCCTTTCGGCGTAAACACCAAAACTTCTGAACTGTAAATATCGCCCTTAAGCGAGTTCAAAAATTCCTTACTGTCCTTTAAGCCGCCCTGCCACTCCATAACCTCTCTTATCCAAGAAAGGCGGGTATCTAAGTCGTCAGCGACCTTTTTATTCTCTTTATACTTCCAGTGCGCCGCGATACCGTATTCAGCCGCGTGATTCATTTCGTAAGTTCTAATCTGAATCTCAAACACCCTACCGAAGTTGGTTACAACTGTAGTATGGAGTGAGCGGTACATATTAGGCTTTGGAGTTGCGATATAATCTTTAATACGCCCCGGAACGGGTTTCCATTTATTGTGAATTTTTCCAAAAACCTCGTAGCACTCGTCGACCGTATTTACTATTACCCTAATAGCAACCAAGTCGTAAATCTGATCCAAAGTTTTGTTGCGCTCGCGCATCTTGCGATAAATGCTATAAAGGTGCTTTTTACGCCCGAAAACCTCACCAGAAACGCCCGAATCGGTAAGCATCTTGTTGACTTCTTCAACTACGTGATCAACGAGATCCTCCCCCTCTTTTAACCTCTCGTCAATGTTGATTTGGAGGTATTCGTAAAAATCGGGCTCTAAATATTTTAAACACAAGTCTTCAAGTTCACACTTAATTTGAGAGATACCAAGTCTATCTGCAAGGGGTGCGTAAATATCCAAAGTTTCCCTTGCCATTCTCTGCTGGCGTTCAATAGATAAAAAGTTAAGAGAACGCATATTGTGCAGTCTATCGGCAAGCTTAATGATTATAACCCTTATATCTTTAGCCATTGCAACGAAAATCTTTCTGAAGTTTTCCGCCTGCTCTTCTTCTTTTGAGTGGAATTGAATTTTTTCGAGTTTGGTTACGCCGACGACGAGTTCTAACACTTCCTCGCCAAATTCTTTTTTAATGTCACCTTCGGAAACGGGCGTATCCTCGATTACGTCGTGCAAAAACGCCGCGGCAACGGTAGCCGCGTCCAAGCCTAAATCAACCAAAATTTTCGCAACGGTACAAGGGTGAATGAAATATTCTTCCCCCGACGCGCGCTTTTGATTCTCGTGCGCTTTTCTGGCATAGTCGTAAGCGCGTTTAAGTAGCGCCAAATCTTTGCCGTTATACGTTTTTTCAATCCTTTCAAATATCTCTAACATAACTTTCCTTTATAGTATAAATTTTACTATACACTTTGGAATTTGTCAATGCGTTTTTGATTTTTTCATCGAGCGTCAATACGCCCTGATTTATTTTAAATATTCCTAGTTCTATGAAAACTTCGGCTGCAAATATCGCTTGATAAACTTCGTCACCGATAAAATATTTAAGAGCAAACGACGCGCTATCCTTAAACGTTTTTCCGCAAAGGCTCTTTAACGCGCTAAACGTCTCTATAAACTCACTTCTATCAACGCTTACCTTTTTAATAAAAGCGTTTTGCTTATTTAGGTTAAGCACGAAATTCTCTTCGCCGATATATTTATCAGCAATAGGAACACCGATATAGACCGCCGTTTTGCAATTTGCAGTTTCGCTCGGCGAATATATAACTTGCGTTTTTCCGCCCTCTACTTCGCAAAGTGCTGAAACGTCAAAGGCTTTAAGCTCTTCTATTTCTTCTAAATCACTTAGGTCGTTTATAATTATAGTAGAGCCTTTTTTTAAGTAATCAGTTAAAGCCTCTCTAGCAATCTCTTCTGGCTTTTTTTCGCCCTCGATACTTATCTTTTGCAACTCGTTCATAAATGCAAAAGGCTCTAATGCTTTTAGGTCGGAATAATCCGGGCAAACGTAACGAACGTATCCTTTAAGCGATTCTCTATTTTTATAAGAGGATAAGTTTGCCTCGAAAAGTATAGTCTTTTTTATAGGGAGCGCTAGTTTTTTAACGTTCTTTTCCCCGTTAAAGTCTAGCATTTCCGCAGCTACCGTTCTATAAGAATAATGCGGCGAACCTAATTTTAGCGGCATTGAATTCACCGCGTTCACGTCAACCGCAAAAAGCGGTCTGCGGTTGCCAACACCGAAAGGCTCTAAGCTCTCTAATTCTCTTGCAAACCTTATTGACATTTCGCTATCAAACTTTATATCACACACGACGGTTTTCTCACCAGCACCGCTTATATCGAGTTTACCGACGTATTCGTCAAGTTTATCATACAACGTGTTGAAATTCTCTTTCGTTACCGTAACACCAGCCGCTTGGGAATGCCCTCCGTAAGTTACTAGTAAATCTTTAACTTCGGTTAAGGCGTCAAATATATTAAGTCCGTCAACACTTCTTGCAGAGCCTTTTAAACATTCGTCGTGCCCAGCAAAAACTATTACGGGGCGAGCGTACTCTTCAACTAATCTTGCCGCAACGATACCGATAAAGCCTATCTTCCAGTCCTCATTCTCTACGAGTATAATATTCCTTTTCGCAAGCGCTTTGGCGTCAATTATTTTTTTAGCCTCTCGATAAATATTATCACACTCAGTTTGCCTTTCTATATTATAATTATTGAGTTTAACCGCAAGGTCAAAAATCTTGTTAGGGTCTTGCTCGGTAAAAAGTTTAAGCGTGCATTTAGCGTCGCCCATTCTTCCGCCAGCATTTACTCTCGGTGCAACGGTATACATAAAAGTCTGCGCAGTGACTTGTCTATTATTATCACCTAAAAGGTATTTAAACGGCAACCTTAAAGTTGATGGATTATTAAAAAGTTTAAGCCCCTCAACTACTATATCCCTATTCTCAAAAACGAGGTCCATGCTATCTGCAACGGTAGCAAGCGCAACGAAGTCAAGATAACTGTCCGCGTTCTTACCGATAAGCGCACAGCCGAGTTTATAAGCGACCCCCGCACCGCACAATCCGTCGAAAGGATAGGCTTGCCCTTTTACTTTAGGGTTAATGCAGATGCAGTTAGGTAAAACTTCGGGAGGCTCGTGATGGTCCGTAACTATTACGTCAACGCCCATCTTAAGAAGTTCGTCAATCTTCTCACGATCACTTATTCCGCAGTCAACCGTAATTAAAAGGTCGATTTTTTTCTCTTGGTTAAGAGCGGTTACCGTATATACGTTTAGTCCGTAATTATCCTCACGCTCGGGAACGAAAATCCTAGCGTCAACCCCGAATTCTCTCAAACAATTGTATAATACGGTGGTTGCGCAAATTCCGTCAGCATCGTAATCGCCAAAAACTAAAACTGAGCGGTTATTGTTTTTAGCATCGGTAATAAGCTCAACGGCCTCTTTCATTCCTCTCAAAAGAAAGGGGTCGTTAAAGCGCGTTTTGCCAGGAGAAAGAAAAGCTTTTGCCTTTTCCACCGTGTCTATATTTCTATACAGCAAAAGTCTTGCGGTATCTAACGTGATATCGCATGCAGAGGAAATCTCTAAGAGCAAATTCTCCTTATTCACTTCTAAATCATTGCTGTAAATAATTCTCATATATTCATTTAAATAGTCAATAAGGCGGAAAAACTTCCGCCTTAAGTCTTTTTAATATTTTATTTAGTTAAGGTTTATTTTTTCTTACCTTTAACTGCCGCCCAAATAAACGCTGAACCAAAGTAAGCTGCGAACGTTGCAGAAACACCTGCGAGTAAGAACTGACCGCCAGCAATCATAAGATAAGGAAGCATAAACGCTGCGAGAGCAATTGCGGTGAGTGCGACTACTGCTGCAAACAAGATATACTTAGTCTTTTCTTTTGCAAGAACTTTATCGGCAACTTCGCTAGCAGAAAGAGAAAGGTTTTCGCTGTTTTTGCTTTCAACCTTAAATCTGTTAACGGTTGCAACGGAAAGTGCGCAAGCAAGTGCTGCCGACATAGCAATTCCTACTGCTACGAAAGGAGCAGCGGAAATTCTGGTAATTCCAAGTAACGAAATGAAAAGCAACGCTGCAACTGCACCAGAGAAAACGGTTGCGAGTGCGCCGGCAAGTTTTTCCATAATAAGTGCGTAAATAAAGATTGCAACGACTGCGATTCCGCACGCAAGAACCAACCACCAAACTCCGCTAAATCCTCTAGCGTTAATTACGTTTATTTCCGCACTAGCCTTAACCGAAGTTAAGTCAGCTGCAACGAGTTTTTCACCAACGTAAACTTCTAACTCTTCTACGAAAGAAGAAACGTCAGTAGTAAATTTATAGATTAAAGTTTTGCCTTTATCGAGTTGCTGGGTTGCTCCGCCTACAAACTCAAGACCTTTGTTCTTAAAGAATTCTTCGCTTGAAGTTTTCAAAACGGAAACAGCATCTCCCGCGTTATGATTAACGCTTACGGTAACTTCATAACCCGCAACGTTATCGTTTGGATAATCAGAAGTTCCACCAAAGCCGAACACGCCAACCAATGCCATTCCTACGAGAACGATAGCAAGGGTAACAACGATGAAAAATTTAGTCTTACAAAATTTAGAATTTTTCATAATTAAGCCTCCACCTTCTTCATATTAAGGAATTTTTCTTTGTTTTTAACGAGTGGCATAATAAGCGAAGTAAACATTCTAGTAAAGAGCAACGCTGAGATAAGAGAAATAACCGCGCCTATTCCCAAGGTGATTGCAAAGCACTTAACCGTTCCGCTAGTGAACGCCAAGAGTGCGATAGCGATAATTCCAACGACTACGTTAACACTGATAACTGGAACGAGTGACTGCTGGAATCCTCTATTGATTGCTGCCTTAACGGTCTTTTCAGAATGTGAATATTCTTCCTTAATTCTATCAGCAGTGATAATCATTGAATATACCGCAAGCAAGAGTGCCGCTGCAATTCCGACTACACCACCGAGTGAAAGAACGATTCCGGGAACGGCGATTAGCATCCAGATTTCAAGGAGCATGAACGCCAAAGTTGAAAGTGCGCTTATCCAACCGAATCCCTTATAAATCACGATGATGGCAACCATCAAAACCAAGAACAACACGCCGATTGCAATTGCACATTTAGTTGCAACGCCTTCACCGTAGGGAGAAGAAATATCTTCAACTGAATCGATCTCGTATTGATATGCAAGTCCACCAGAGGTTACTTGCAAAGCCATCTGCTTTGCACCAGCTTCATTTTGGCTAGTGATATAAAGCAAGCGATTATAGAAACTGCTAGCAGTAATCGCGCTACTACCAGAGAGAAGCACTTGATCGCCAAGTTTTACTTCGAGGTAGTAAGACCCGCCGTCAACCTCCGCTGCCTCAATAGCGTTGATAATATACGCGTAAGCATCGTCGGTGAACTTAATCGTCATTTGGTAAGCAGTAGTAGTTCCAGAGGTAACTGCGCCCAAATAGTTTGCACTTTCCACCACCTTTTCCCCTTCGAGAATCTGTTCGGTGGGATTAGCACTAGTGCCACCGTAGAAAGCAACTTCACCGAAAGCCGCAACGACTTCAATATCGCTATCAACCGTTTCCGTTTCCTTTACCTCGATACGAATATCGTAGTCCAAAACCGCAGGATCAGTGTTCTTTACTGCTTTAACAGAATATGCTGAATAACCGAGTGCGGTAAGCCTATATTCAAGCGTATCAAGCACTTGGTTAACGTCTTTAACTTCTTCTTCATTCTCTTCAGAAAGTTTTAAGGTATACGCCTTGCCGCCTTCTAAATCGTAATCAAGTTCTATTGCGCCCAACGCTGAAGTATATTCACTTACTTCACCAACTGGGAAGGTTGCAAATGTCAACGCGATCAATACCGCCAACACCACACCTATTATCGTCAATAAGGTTGTTGATTTTCCTCTACTCATTTTTGCCTCCGTTGCCTAAGGGCGTTGCCCTTTTTTAAATAACCGCTATTCCGCAAACTTTTGGAACTGCGGTAATATTAGCCTATCTTATAAATTATATAACATTTACTGCTTTTGGTCAATGAAAATTATAGCATTTTTTGGTAATTTAACAAAAAACCTTTGTCCCACCGTCATTATCCTGGGTAAAACGCCAACTTAACTCGTAAATAAATACGCTAGTGCAAAAATCACAGCCACGATTAACGCGATAAAAAGCGTAATCCTTAAAGCCGATTTAGGCGTTTTTCCGCTGACCTTGCCAGTACTGCCGTTCACAAAGAAATTATAAAGCTTTTTCTTAAAGTTAAACGCTCCCACGTAAACCGGTAACATTACGTACTTATACGTAACCTTTTCGTGCACCGTTGAAACGTTTAAGTATGCTACTCTATCGTGAATATACTGCGATAAAATTAGACTCTTTAATTTACCGTCAATTCTTCTTTTAGCCTTCTGCCAACAATCGGTAAGCTCTTCGTCGTACTGATAAGCCATAAAACCTAAAAGATAATTCTCTTCGTAACGCTTACTCTCGTTAGTATCATATGGAGCAATCTTGTCAAGCGTTGGCTGATCAAACTTTTTGCCCGCAGTAATCAACAAATCGTCGAAATTATACCTATAAGTTCCTCTAATATTCCGCCAAACTACGTAAGTTTCCGTCCGTCTGTTCTTGCCTGACCCCACCGTTCTTGTGTGAGTTTTACCTATTCTACCCTCGTAGTACGAGGTCGTGAAACTATCAAAGGTAAAACAAGGAGCATAGACGCCTTTAAAGCTATCAGACGTAATATTTTTCTTAAACTTTCTCGGTGCAAAAAACTTTTTCTTAGCCCAAGCCTTAGCAAGCTCCAACCCCTTTTCTTCGTCAAACACGAAAGGAACGAGGGCGTTCGGTTTAAGCCCCGACATTTCTTCAGGCTTAATTGCGTGCGCAGAATTACAGAAAGGACAAACCGTTGCCGCCTCTCCACCTTTTAAAACTATCTTAGCACCGCAGTTGTCACAGAAAAAGCAGTAAACGTCTTCGCCTTGCCACTCCGAATCCTCACTAAACCCATCGGTGATATCAAGTTCAGAGGCAATCACGCCGGAAGCAAAGCTCTTTTTACTACCACAATGAACACACTCTAATTGCTGACTCTCAGGATCAAAAACCATATTAGAGCCGCAATTCTCACACTTGACAAGCTCCGTTTCAACGTCGCGCTCTTCTTCTCTAATTCTTTCAGCCGACGCTTCCTTCATAAAAAATTAATCCTCGAAATCGTTTAGTTCTTCAAGCATTTTTTCAAGGTCTGCACCGTGCACGTCAGCAGCTTCGCCAACAGTTTCTCCGTGTGCTAGTGCACAGCCGAGACAATGCATACCGTGTGACATCAAAATTTCTCCTGCCTTAGGATTTAATTGAATAGCTTCAAAAATAGTCGTGTTTTCAGTAATTTTCTTTTCCATAATAATTCTCCTATAAACATATTTTTAAATACAACAATACTGTTTTATTATATAATTATTTTACCCATAAGTCAATCGTTTTAATAAAAATTGCCAGAGCATTTTTATGTCACTTTACTCATAGATATTCTCATCACCGCTCGCCCGTCAAATGGCGACCGAACTACGTTTATCTCTCCATTAGTTTCTTGCGTTCTTACATTATCCTTTGTTCGGAGAAGCTCCTCCGCTTACGCTACGGAGATTCTCATCACCTGCTCCACGAAAAAAGGCGACCACTTGGTCGCCTTTGTGGAGCAGGTGATGAGAATCGAACTCACAACCACAGCTTGGGAAGCTGTTGTTTTGCCACTAAACTACACCTGCATTTTCCAAAAATTTTCGATAGTTTTTGAAAAACCTTATTTTGCCTATTAAGTATATCAAAAAAAATTTAAAATGTAAACGCAAATTTAATAAAAATATTGATATATTTTGTTTTTTGTGTTACAATTATAAAAAAATTTTACTTATCTTTGTTTAAAGGTGATTTTATGGCATTATTTCTAAAAATTCTTGAATGGGCTGACGATTCGAAAAACACTCTCGTTTACAAACTTCCGCTTAAAAACGGTGGACGCGACGTTAACCAGAAGAGTAAACTTATCGTTAGAGAATCTCAAAAGGCAATTTTCGTTCATAAAGGTCAAGTTTGCGAGGTTTTTGATCCTGGTACTTACGAACTTAAAACGGAAATCTTCCCCATTCTTTCTAGACTTGCCGGCTGGGCTTACGCTTTCCAAACGCCTATTTCCGTAGATATTTATTTTATAAACACCAAACAGTTCACCGGTTGCAACTGGGGCACTTCCAACCCCATCGTTCTTCGCGATACTGAGTTTGGTATGGTTAGAGTTAGGGGTTACGGCTCTTATTCGTTTAAGGTTGACGATGCGGGAATCTTTTTAACCGAACTATTTGGAACGAATTCTTCTTTTAAGACGGACGATATTACCGATTGGTTAAAATCTATTCTCGTTTCTACCATTACCGATACGTTGGGAGAGAGCAAAGTTTCCGTTCTTGACCTCGCTGCAAATACTCTTGAATTTAACGAACTCGTTAAGTTAAACGTTCAAAATAAGTTTAAGGAAATCGGCTTAGCCCTTACTAATTTCATCATTGAAAACACCTCCGTTCCTCACGAAGTTGAAAAGGCTATCGACGAGCGCAGTAAACTTGGTATCCTTGGTGATAAAACTGACGTTATGATGAAAATTGCCGCTGCTGAGGCTATGAAGGACGCTGCTAAAAACGAAGGAATGGGCGGTGCGTTTATGGGCGCGGGCGTTGGAATAGGCGCGGGTGCTGGAATGGGAGGAGTTTTTGCCGACGCTTTTCGTTCAAACACGAACGCGGGTTCACAAGATAGTGGAAAAACTTGCCCTGCTTGCGGAGCAAAAGCACCTTCTTCTGCAAACTTCTGTCCCTCTTGTGGCGGAAAACTAGCGACCAAAAAATTCTGCACTACTTGCGGAAAAGAGATTTCCCCCGACGCAAACTTCTGTCCCTCCTGCGGTGCGAAACAATAACAAGAACAATGAAAAACGCCTTGAATTTTCAAGGCGTTTATTTTATGCAATTAATCCGTAAAACACTATTCCTAATACTGCCGCTATTAATATTAAAAGTATCGGCGAGATTGTTTTTTTCTTAAAGCGCTTATACAAGTAAAAAATTATAGCAAGCACGGAGAAAATAACTAACGCTTTCCAGTTTAGGCTAATTCCCGCACTTATCGTTTCGAGCGATAAAATTACGCTCAAAATCATCGTTATACCAGTCGCTATTATAAGTCCAACGACAACAGGTCTTATTCCCTTGATAAACGCATTAACACCAGCAAACTTCAAGAGTCCGCCGATTAACGCCGCAATTAATAAGATAATTATAAACGACGGTAAAACCACGCCCAAAGTCGCAAGAAGCGAACCCAAAAATCCCGCTTGCGAAGAACCGATGAAGGTTGCCATATTGATTGCAATAGGCCCTGGGGTTGACTCCGCAACAGCGATAAAGTTCATAACTTGTTCTTTTGTGAGCCCAAAGGCAATTGCCTCTTCGGTTATAAGCGGAATCATCGCATAACCGCCACCGAAAGACACCGCACCTATCTTAAAAAACGTCAAAAACAGTTGGAGTAAAATAGGCATTACTTTTGTTCCTCCTGCTTTTTATTTTTTCCTTTAATAAGCGAAATCAAATAAAAAATAACGCCTACCGTTCCACCTATCAATATATAGAATATGGTTGAGAACTTTATTGCAAAGAGAGAAAACGTTATCAAACACACTACGGTTGCTAAAAGAAGAACCACGTTAAGCGGAGTTTTTTTAACGCCTTTAAGCATCTTAATACCAGCGTTAAATATGAGTAGAGCCACCGCCGCTTGAATTCCCTTAAACGCATAAGCCACCCACTCTATCTTCAAAAACGCGTCGAAGAAAAGCGAGATTATAAAGATTATCGTAAAAGACGGAATAATAACGCCGAGAGTCGCAAAAACCGACCCCAAAACACCGCTTATTTTATACCCGACAAAAGTCGCGGAGTTTATAGCGAGCGGACCAGGAGTGGATTCCGCAATAGCGATAAGGTCCAAAAAATCCTCGTGTTCTATCCATTTTTTTCTCTCGATTATTTCCCTTTCGATAATGGCTATCATTGCGTAGCCACCACCAAAAGTGAACAACCCTATTTTAAACATCGTCCAAAACAAGGACAACAAAAGTTTTAATTTCTTCATATTCTCTACCTAAAAAGGTAATTGTAGTATTGACAAGGCTCGCGAAGTGTTTTGGACGAAATAAACCGTCTGGTTGTTGAAGTCAAAACACTAAGCAGTAAACGCAGAAATGCGCCGCTTATAAGACTTTTTGTAAAAACGGCTAAGAAACGAGTTAGGCAAGGCTCGCGTGACTTGCGTTAAACGGTGGAGATACGAGCAATTCAAATCTCGTCGCTCATATAAAAACGACTTAGAAGCAAGCAGTTCAAGGCTCGTTCCGACGAGGAGATGAGATAGACCGTCTGGTCATCGAAGTTCCGAGGCGCGAGCAGTTAACGCAGTATTG
>JAFQLO010000036.1 GCA_017414525.1 Clostridia bacterium
CCAGCAATCCCTCTCAACAAGGGTTCATCACCATCGAATGCAGACCACCATACACGGATGTTGGTATCATTCTTAGCAATGTGTGCGTTGTTATCGATTCCGTCGATAGTCTTAGAACCAACGATCAATTTGTGTGAATCAGGTCCAACAGTGTTGTACAAGGTTTCAGTTACGGTTACTTCTTCGGTAACGTCTTTCTTTTCTACTTCACTGTAGTTAACTACGTTATACTTATATTCGAACACGTAAGGAGTCTTATCTGCAGTACACTTGCCATCGCCAGGAACTTTAGCCTTGATCTCTTTGAGAACGAAGTCTGCGGTCGCGTTGCAAGTAGCGTCAGCACACTTGAAGGTTACGGTGCTAGTACCAACAGTCTTAGTTGCACTAGCCATGAATGCAGCTTCAGATGTAGCGTCAACTACGAACTTGTGTTCAACAGCGTCGATATACTTATAAACAACTTCGCCACCAGTTAAGCAGTTAGCTACGGTACATTCTTTGTATTCATAACCATACTTGGTGCAAGTAGCAGCCTTAGTCTTCATATCGCCCACTTCGGTGTGTGCACCGGTGAGGTTGATAGTGATAGGTTGCTTACATACTGAACAATCAAATACTGCAATCTTGTGGTTTGCACAGTCACCAGCATCGCCATTTACCCATCTAATTTCACCAGTGTTGGTGTCATTCATAAGTTTAGCAATGTTAGCATTGTAAGAAACGATTACAGGTGCGCCGTTTACTAAATCAGAAGAAAGAACGAGGTTTTCGATAGTTACGCCGTTAGCAGTAATGGTGTGACGTTTAACGTCGTCAACTCTTACAACGTCGCATACTACGAAATCTTCAGCGTAGTTGTCGTGAGTAGTAGCTAAGCCATTTGCAATTTTAGCAGTGGTCTTATATACGTCGATAGTGTCTTCTTCACAAGTCTTAGCAATTTGTTCTTCAACGAACTTAACTGCAACAGAAGACTTAGTAGCTTTACATTCAGCACATTCGAGGGTTACAGTCATAGTAGCCTTATCGAAGGTGTTTTCTTTGTATTCCCAAACGTGACCTTTAGCCAAAGTGGTTTTTTCAGTATAAGGACAACCATCATTTTGACATACAAGGTATGCGTCTTCTACACAAGTAGCGGGAACTTCAACTTCTTTGCCGTCTTTATCCAAATAGTTGTGAGGTCCAGTAATTTCGAAAGTAATGGGGTGTGCACAAACTGCGCAGTCACCTACAACGGTAACAAAATCAGTACATTTAACAGGTTTACCAGCAACAGGTCTGATAACTTCGTTTTCGAGCAATGCGCTCAAAGCAGCACCGTTAGCTTTACCATAGTTGTGTTGAGCGTTCAATGCAGACATGAACTTGAGATCGCCAGAAACGAAAGTGTGTTCAGCAGAAGGAGCAGCAGCTTCGTTCTTTTTGATATAACCAACTTTCTTTTCGGTGGTATAAGTATATTCATAAGAATATTCGTCATAACCAGCTACTTTACAAGTGGTAGCTACAGTACCGTGTTCTTCATCAGCAGCCTTTTCAGCCATTTTCTTAGCGTCAACTTTGATTGAGTGGCCAGTTACGCTAGCATTACAACTGGGGTCTTCACAAGTAAGAATTACTTTGAAAGAAGCACAACCAACGGTATATCCTTCTTCACCAGTCATAACGTATTTATGTCCGAGAGCAGGTTGTTTGGTGATTTCACCGATAACTGCCTTACATACGGTACAATACTTAACCTGCAAGTGTTCCTGAGTACATTTATTAGCGTTCTCGATAACGTCCTTCCATTCGGTGGTCATTTCGTGAGCATCATAAACCTTACCACAGTCGTTACAGGTCTTGGGTTTACAAGAATCGTTGAGTTCTTCAAACTCAGTTACGTGAGTGTAGGTGAAGTTTTCAACAAGCTCTACAGAGTAAATACCTGCATCGTTAGCAGTCCAAACCCACTTACCGTGGTTTGTTTCGTCCTTACCAGCAACGATGATTTCATAACCATCACATTCGGGACAAGTATTTACGAGAACTTGTTCTTCACAACAAGTTGCCTTACGTGCTTCGTGTACAACCATAAGTTTATCGTGGTTTGCAGCGTTAGCACAAGAAGCTTCGAAAGTACCAGCCTTATCGCCCTTATCACCCTTATCACCCTTAACACTACCAAGGTTCTTGGTGGTGCCATCGGTATAAGTGAGAACGAGTTCGCCGTTAGCATTCACTGCTGCATCTTTAATGGTGGTCTCGGCGGCGCAACCGACGGTGCCAAACGCAATAGCAAACGTACAGAAAACAACGGTAAGCAATACAAGAAGCTTCATCAAAAATGATTTTCTTTTTTGCATTTTACTTTTTTCTCCTTTCCAGATTTCTTAGATAATAAATTTTGACAGATTACTGTCATCGCCATCTGAGTGCCTAAAATAAACCGTTACCAGCCTAATCTAGGTTGCCACAATGGCAGTGGCAATTCGACGATATTACACCTGCTGCGCCACAAAGTCAACATCATCGCTAATATTTTAATACATTCTAAATGCATTGTCAAGTGTTTTTCACGAACTTTTTCGTTTTTAATCAGGTATTTTTTGGAAGATGCGAAACCTTTGCGAACGCTCTAATTTAGACGAGTTTTGCACAACTCCATCCAAAAACGCCGTAAAATACTACCCTATTAAAATTCAACCTACCCATTATATCGCAACTTTCGTGATAATGCAAGTGTTTTTTAATAAATTTTTTTATAAAAAGTTTTCCACGTTTGTGGATAACTTTTCCATTTTCGTGGATAACTTGTTTACAACTCATAACAACTCTTCTTTTTCCCCGCTTCATAATCATGAACATGGCAAAAAATTATACTATAAACATTATATATTATATATAAATAAAGTATCGCTTTGTTACTAGACTCATAAAAAAAGCGATTTTGCCTCAAAATTTTTCGAGACAAAACCGCAATTTTAATTTCGCACGCTATTTTAAACGAGCATTTATTCATTTATTTTCTTAAAAAACGCCAATCCTACCACTCCGGGGCCAACGTGAGTTCCGATAGTACTACCCAAAATATGTGCGGGCACTTCTTTATCATCACCAAAAACAGAAACGCTATCTTCAACGTACTTTTTAGCAGACTCGTCACTACCTCCCGTCCACAAAACGCCGTAGGGCATTGAAAAATCTATTCCGCCTATTTCCAACACAAGTTGATTCATGAGAGCGATTGCTTTTTTCCGTCCGCGAGCCTTACCAACCATCTTAACAACGCCATCAACCAACTGCGCTACTGGTTTTAGGTTAAGCAAACCACCAACGAACGCCACAGTACTGGAAATTCTCCCGCCTTTTTTCAAAAACTCAAGCGTATCAAGAACACCAAACACCGCGACGCGTTCTCTTACCGCCACAAGTTTATCACAAACCTCCAAGGCAGAGCACCCCTCGTCAACTAACTTTAACGCATACTGACAAAGTATCCTCTCTCCCGCAGCAGCACTCATGCTGTCAAAAACCAAAACGCGCTCACCAAACTTTTGCGCTGCCTGCTCAGCAGCTCGATAAGTCCCCGAAAGCTTAGAGGAGAGCGTTATCACTATTGCTTGATCATCGTTCTCCAAAACCCTTTCTAAAGTTTCCTCAAAAACAAATGGCGGTATTTGTGAAGTCTTAGGAAACTCCTTTTCTTCGTCAAGCTTTTTATAAAACTCTTCCGAAGTCAAGTCTATACCATCCCTATATTCGTTTGCACCAAAGTTAATCGTCAAAGGAATTACCGTTATTCCCATTTCGGCCGCCTGTGCCCGAGTTATATCAGACGCAGAATCAATAATTATTTTTATAGCCATACTTTATCTCCTATTATATATATTGTTTTATCACCCAAAAGCATAATTGCCTTTCTCGCGTTAAACATACGACCTTTTAACTTTTATTTTCAGCACACAATGTGCTGGAGATGTTTTTGCGGAGCAACCGCTCCGCTAGTCGTGCCAAATTTAGCACAAAGTGTTTCTAATAACGCTTATCGTAACGTATAAACAACCCAAAACTTTAAGCGACTAATGCTAGCCATATATTTTATTTGCCCTTCTCTAGTTTTAATCCGTTTAAAAGCATTTTAAAACTATATTTAAAATCTCTTATTGCCTCGTCTTTTGGAACTCTAGTAACAGCGTCGGCGTTATAGCCACGACAAAAACACCAAATAGCATACCCCATCGCTTTATCGTCAATATCAGCAATAAGTTGGTGCTCGTGCGCGTAAGCAAAAAGTTTTTCTATACGTTTCATATACCATTCGTAGTTGCTATCAGACAACGAATCAGCCTCAAAAACGTATTGATTAAATTTCATCTTAACTTCGTATGATAAAACAAGCGTATCTGCAACCACATCAACGATAAAATCAAAAAAATCTTGCTTTCCGTCGTATTCCCTCTCCAAACTTTCCCTAACCTTTTCTGCCGTCTCCTCATAAACGATTTTCAAAACTTCTTCTAGATTATGAAAGCGGTTATAGAACACCCTATTAGTAACAGAAAGTTTTTTTAATATTTTACGAACGGTAACTTCCCCAGATTCAGTAACAATTTCAGCCGCCGCTCTAATTATTTCTTCAGACATCTCGTCCTTAATAAGACTATTTTGCTCTTCTTTCATTTTTTTCACTCACAAAATTACAGCACACCGTGTGCTAGCACATTATAACAAATTCTTTTCTTAAAATCAAGCGAATTTACATAGAACGCAAATTTTTCTTTTTTGCATAACTAAGTCATACTGCGTTATAAGGCAAATAATTCAGTGCTAATCTTTTCTAGCATAAAAAAAGTGCCCGAAAGTTCAGACACTAATCTTCATCAATTTTCTTTTTTTACGTGTACGTCAACCTGTTCAAAGGGAATTTCTATTCCGTTTGCATCAAACGCTTTCTTTACTTGCTCTAAAAGATCAAAGTGAACGGTCCAGTAGTTCTCGCTCTTAACCCATACTCTAGTTACGATATCGATGCTACTAGAATTATGCTTACACACGCGAACGAACGGAGCAGGATCAGAAAGTACGAGTTCGTGAGCTTGACAAATTTCCATTACAATATTTTTAGCCTTTTCGAAGTCGTCACCGTAACCGATAGAGAAAGTATGGTCAACACGCCTTTCTCCTTTTTCAGAATAATTAACCACCTCTGATGAAGAGAGCGTTCCGTTTGGAATATAAACCACTTTATTATCAGGCGTACGGAGCTTAGTTTGAGTAATATGAATTTCCTCAACCGTCCCACCGTGGCCACACGCTTCAATATAATCGTCAATCTTAAACGGTCTAGTTAAAATAATCATAATTCCACCAGCCAAATTTGAAAGCGCGCCGTTCACAGCCAAGCCAACGCATACGCCGAGCGAGGTTACAAGTGCCGCCAAACCACTGGTATCAATACCAACGTAACCCACCAAACATATCGCGATAATGATTTTCATACCCAACTTAAATATGTAAATTAGCGTGCGTGATATAGTTTTGTCTAAATTTTTCTTTTCCGCTCTTTTCGTTAATTTTTTCGCAATTACGTTAACTAGCTTAAACGTAACGACAAGCAAAATCAACGCAATAACAATTTTGATTCCCTCGTTGGTTACCCAGGTGAGAATCGAAGTCCAAAGTGCCTCCCAGTCCATAACAGCCTCCTTAAGTTAATATTATAAAAGTAATTATACTCACTATTCCCGCATTTGTAAAGAATTTTAATATGATTTTACTCTTCAAACTTCGAGATTTTTTTTCGTTTCAAAGAACTAAAAAGTGATTAAACCGTACTTTTTTATTATTTTTATTGTGATTAAAAAACTTTTGTGATAAAATATAAAAAACGACAAAGGAGAATCTTATGGAATTCAGCGTAAACCATTGGATAATTTATCTTATCGTTGCACTTATTATCTGCGCGGTAACCGCACAAGCAGTATTCTTTATGATACGCGCACTTAAAAGAGCAAAAAAGATAAATATGCCAAAAGAAAAAATCAAAAAAGCAATTTTAAGTTCAGTTATATTCACTATCGCACCGGCTATATCTATTATAGTGTGCGTTATGACCTTATCACATAGTCTCGGCATTCCCCTACCGTGGTATAGACTAAGCGTAGTCGGCTCGCTTTCTTACGAAACGATAGCAGCACAAAACGCGCTTAGCGGTATGGGTATGACGCTAGGCAGCGGAACTGCGCTTAACGCAAGCCAGTTCGTTACCATACTCTTAGTTATGACCATTTCTATTATGGCGGGAATGCTTCTCGTGCCCCTTATCGGAAAGAAACTTCAAAAAGGAATGATTTCTCTTGGGAATAAAGATAAGAACTGGCGCGACATTTTCCAAAACTCACTCTTTATCGGTATGATTTCCGCTTTCTTAGGGTTCGTGTTCTGTGATTTTTCCGCAGTATTTAGCGGTGGAACGTGGGCGCTCGTTCCTGTGCTCGTAATGCTATCCTCTGCGGTTATGATGTTAATCTGCGGACTTCTTCGCAGCATAACCAAGTGGCGTTGGATAAACGATTACGCCCTTCCTATCAGTATGATTTTCGGTATGGCGATGGCTATCCCCTTAACCTCGTGGTTAGGAACTATGCCCGTAGCACAAGCAGTCACGGCAGTAGCTTGCTTATTCTAGGAGGTGGAATTATGAAAAAAGAAAGAACTTATCTTGAACAAGTGCACGTTGACGGAGCGATTTGGAATTACACTATGGCTGGAGTATTCCTATTGTTCCCGCTAATTCTCTGCATTCTCTTTAACGCAGTTCCCGACTGGAACGGTCTTATTAAGGGTTTAATCGCAACACTCCCTATGTACTGGGCGGTTGGTATAATAGAAGTTATCACTTACGTTCCTATGCTCGGTGCTGGCGGAAGCTACCTCTCGTTCGTAACAGGCAATATATCCAACCTAAAACTTCCCTGCGCTTTGGAAGTTTTAGAAAACTCTGGTTATAAGTCAAACTCTGAAGAAGGCGAGATTATTTCCACTATTTCGATAGCAGTTTCTTCAATAGTGACCGTTATAATAATCGTAATAGGCGTAATACTACTAGTTCCGTTAGAGCCGGTTTTGAACACCCCCGCTTTGCAACCTGCTTTCGACCAGTTGCTCCCCGCACTCTTCGGCGCACTCGGAGTAGTGTTTATCTCTAAAAACTGGAAGATTGCAATAGCACCTATAATTTTAATGCTCATACTATTCATAGCAATTCCCGCGCTCAACTCAGGCACCGTTGGAATAATGGTTCCCGTTTCCGCACTATTCACTATAGGAGTTTCTAGAATAATGTATAAAAAGGGCTTGCTTGCTGAGAAAAACAACAAAGAAACCAAAACCGAGGAATAAAATATGTGGATTTATATACTTTTCGGAGTTTTAGCTGCTCTATTAATTTTAATAGCAGTTATCCTTATTCGAACAGCAAGGTTTAAACCGTACGCACAAGATAGCGACACGGCTGAAGAAATTAGTTTTAATAAAGAACGTGCAGTAGAATGCCTTCAAACTCTAGTTCAGTTTAAGACTGTTTCCGACCTCGACCCCAAAAAAGAGGACGATGCAGAGTTTGAAAAATTGATAGCCAAACTCCCAGAACTTTACCCAAACGTTTATAAAGAATGTACACTCACCCGCTTTGACGGCAGAGGACTTCTCTATAAATGGAAAGGCAAAGGAGGCGGAAAACCCAGCGTGTTTATGGCACATTACGACGTCGTTTCCGTTGAAGAAAAAAACTGGGAAAAACCACCTTTTTCAGGCATTATCGAAGACGGCTATATGTGGGGGCGCGGAACGCTAGACACCAAAGCAACCTTTAACGGCGCACTTTTTGCAGTAAACCACCTAATCGAAAGTGGTTTCACTCCAGAAAACGACGTATATTTAGCCTTCTCTGGTGGAGAAGAAGTTAACGGTGTTGGCGCAATCAATATTAAAAACTATTTTAAGGAAAACAATATTGAACTTGAAATGGTTTTAGACGAGGGAGGCGCAGTAGTAAACAACGTTTTCCCAGGCGTAAAAGAACCTTGCGCGCTCGTTGGCGTTGGAGAAAAAGGTATGCTTAACCTTAAATACTCGGTTAAGTCAAGCGGAGGTCACGCCTCTGCTCCTAAGCCTGACTCTCCACTAGTAGTTCTCGCTAAAGCGATGGAAAAACTTGACAAAAATCCCTTCAAGTCGAAAACGTGTGCACCAGTTAGCGAGATGTTCGATAAAGTCGGAAGAAAATCCACTTTCGTTTACAGAATGATTTTTGCAAACTTATGGTTATTCGGCGGACTCTTAGGACTAATCGCTAAAAAAGGCGGCGGAGATATGAACGCACTATTTAGAACTACCGTCGCTTTCACCCAAGCCGAAGGCAGCAAAGGCATAAACGTTATCCCGCCTGTTGCGAGCGTTTATTCTAATAGCAGAATCAACCCCAACGAAAGCGTAAAGGAAGTTGTCAATACCATAAGAAAAACGATTAACGACGAAAGGGTTGAACTCGAAGTAATAACCGCAACTGAACCCAGCAGAATATCACGCACAGATACCGAAGGTTATAAAAGAGTGGAAAAAGCAATCTCAAAAACTTGGAACGGAGTGCTCGTTTCTCCTTACTTGATGCTTCAATGTTCAGACTGTCGCCATTACGGTGATATATCCGACAGAGTTTACCGCTTCTCGGCAATGGCACTAACAAACGAAGAGCGCGCAACCATACACGGAAACAACGAAAAAATTCGCATCGACGAAATCTCCAAAACGGTGGAATTTTATATAAGACTAATAAAAAGTTGTTAATAAACTAAAAAAGGGCTAGCTAAACGCTAGCCCTTTTTTAGTGCTCCCTGCGATAAGCTCCTACGCTTCTCTACGGTGGCAAAGCCGTACCCCTTCAGGGTTCTTATCGCTTTGCGATAACAAACAAATAGCCTACCGATTGGTAGGCTATTTGTTTGGCGGTCCCACAGGGAATCGAACCCCGAACTAGCCCTTAGGAGGGGCTTGTTATATCCGTTTAA
>JAFQLO010000037.1 GCA_017414525.1 Clostridia bacterium
TACCGGTAAGGTTAGAGCGATGGTTGACGATAAGGGCAGAAGAGTTACCTCTGCCGGTCCTTCAACCCCCGTATCTATTATGGGCCTTGACGAAGTTCCTAACTCTGGCGATATCTTATACGCAGTTGAGCAAGAAAAACTCATTAAGATGGTTGCCGAAGAGAGAAAGAACAAAGAAAGAGAAAATATGATTAAGGCATCGCAGACGGTAACCTTGGACGACGTGTTCAATAAGATTGCCGAGGGCGAAATGAAATGGCTCAACCTTATCGTTAAGGCTGACGTTCAGGGTTCTGTTGAGGCGGTTAAGCAGAGCTTAGAAAAACTCTCTAACAGCGAAGTTAAGGTTAACGTTATCCACGCTGCTGCGGGTGCTATTAAAGAGTCAGATATTATGCTCGCTGAATCTTCAAAGGCAATTATTATCGGCTTTAACGTGCGTCCCGATGCAAACGCTAAGCAGATTGCTGAAAGAAGCGGTGTTGACGTTAAACTTTATAGAGTTATTTACGAGGCAATCGAAGACGTTGAAAAGGCACTTAAAGGTATGCTTGCACCCAAGTTCACCGAAGTATATCTCGGTAAGGCAGAGGTTAGAGAAGTGTTTAAGATTTCTGGCGTTGGTCAGGTTGCTGGTTGCTACGTTACTGAAGGCAAGATTGCAAGAAACAGCAAACTCAGAATTTACCGTGACGACGTTATGATTTGTGAAGGAAACGTTCTTCAACTCAAGAGATTTAAAGACGACGTTAAGGAAGTCGCTCAAGGATACGAGTGCGGTATCTCTATCGAGAGATTTAACGATATTAAGGTTGGCGACTTCATTGAAAGTTATCAAGTAGAAGAGACTAGGGAATAATATGAAAAAGATTAACCGAAACGATAGACTTAACGGTGAATTTCAAAAAGAAATTTACGAAATAATTACGAGACGGCTGAAAAATCCGCTTATAACCGAGATGTTTTCTATTCTCGCTGTGGATTCCAGCCGTGACCTCTCGTACGCAAAGGTTTATGTGAGCGTGTACTCAAAGAACGAAGAAAAGAAGAAGGCTACGTTTGAGGCGATCAAGGCGGATGCGAAAAAGATTAGATACGAACTTTCTAAAGTTATCCGCGCTAGAACGGTACCCGAACTCAACTTCGTTTTGGACACGTCTATGGACTACGGCGATAAAATGGATAAATTATTCAAAAGCATAAATGAAGGAGAAAAACGTGATTAGTCTAGTTGACCTTTCTCTAAAATTAAAGGGGGAAAAGAGCGTAGCCGTGATCTGCCACATAAGACCGGACGGCGATACTATCGGCTCAGCGTTTGCCCTTGCGCTTGCTTTAGAGAATCTCGGCATCAGCGCAGTCGTCGCGTGTGACGACGCTCTTCCGTCGAGATTTTTCTTTTTAAACCCAGTAAAAGAAGTTAAGAGGGAACTTAGCGGTGATTATTCTGCAATAATAGCCATTGATTGTGCGGATATAACTAGGCTAGGCAACTTTTGCGAGCAGTTTGATAAGCACAAAAATACTTATAACATCGACCACCACGTTTCAAATACTAGATACGCTAAAACGAACTACGTTTTCGATAACGCTAGTAACTGCGAAAACGTTTTAGAGTTAATCGACGCGCTTGGCGCGGAGATAAACGGAGATATAGCAAACCTTCTCGCTATGGGCGTTATAACTGATACTGGTTGCTTTAAGCATAAAAACGTCACGGCAAACACGCTTTTTGCAGCGGGAAAATTAAAGGAAAAAGGTGCGGACTTAAATAATATTTACTTTAATATGTTCGCTGCACAAAGCAAAGAACGCGCTAAACTTTTTGGTCGCACTATGTCAAAAATTCGCTATGAACTCGGCGGGAAACTAGCAATCGCAACGATTTTGCAAAGCGATTTAACTGAAGTCGGCGCAGAGCAGAGCGAAACGGAAGGCTTCATCGACTTTTTGATGGGGATACACGGCGTTGAAGTTGGTATCTGCATTTTGGAAATTGCAAAAAATAAGTTTAAGATTAGTTTTAGGTCAAAATCAGCAGACGTTAACGCAGTAGCAAGTTCGTTTGGGGGCGGCGGTCATATTTTAGCCAGCGGCTGCCAAATTTCAGGCGAATACGAGGAAGTCGTTGATAAACTTACCTTTGCGGTAAGCAGGGAGTTACCTGAATAATATGAAAGGTTTCATCAATCTTATAAAACCAAAGGGAATGAGTTCTGCTTACGCGGTAACTGCGGTCAAGAAAAAGTTTAATATGCCGTGTGGACATATGGGAACGTTAGATCCTATGGCGTCGGGCGTTTTGCCTGTTGGAATAGGACAAGCATCAAGGCTCTTTCAATATCTTTTAGATAAGGAAAAAACTTACGTCGCTCGCTTTGTTTTCGGCTATACTACCGATACTTTGGACGTAACGGGTGTGGAAACCGCAAGAACGGACGCAAAGGTTTCCCTTGATAAAATACTCGAAGTTTTACCATCTTTCGTGGGCGAGATAGACCAAATACCTCCGAAATACTCTGCAAAGTGCATTGACGGAAAGCGCGGTTATCAACTTGCTAGAAAGGGCGTAGAGTTTGAACTAGCACCGAAAAAAGTCACTATTTTGTCTGCGGAGTGTTTAGGGCAGACGGACGAGAATGAGTTTGAGTTTAAGTTTACTTGTAAGGGCGGAACGTATATTCGTTCACTTGCAAGAGATATAGGGGAGGCGGTTGGTTCTCTCGGCGTTATGAGTGCGCTATCTAGGACTGCTTGCGGAATATTCAAGCTGGAAAACGGCGTAGGGGTTGAGGAGTTTTTTGAATCTAGCGATCCCGCGCGTTTTATAATAGAACCCGACCAAACGGTAAGTTTCCCTAAACTCGTTTTAACGGATAAACAAGCGACCAAAATACTTAACGGAGTGTTTGAAAATAACGGCTACCCCGACGGAATTTATAGAGTTTATAATGAAAATGAATTCTGGGGCGTGGGCAGCGCAAACGACGGAGTACTTAGAATAAACACTTATGTCAGATAAGATTTTAACGCCTACTGTTATCGCGCTGGGATATTTTGACAGCGTTCATAAAGGGCATCAAAAAGTTATAAAACGCGCCAAAGAGTTTGCGCTAAAAAACAACGCCAGCCTAACCGTGGTTTCTTTTGGCGGGAATCTCCGCGCCGCTCTCTCTAACGGTGAGGAAAAACTCGTTTACACATGCCGTGAACGCCAACTTCTATATGAGGAACTGGGTGCGGATAACGTGTTCTTTCTGCCTACGAATAAAACCTTCTTAAATAGAGGCAAGGTGTCTTTTCTTAACTATATAAATCAAAAGTTTAACGTAATAGCGTATGCGTGCGGAGAAGATTATCGCTTTGGAAGGTGCGGAAAAGGTAGCGTAGACGATCTCGTTAAATACGCTAAATCTAAAAACCAAAAGGTACTGATAGAAAAGATTTTGTCAAGTGGCGACGATAAGATTTCCACAACGCTAATAAAAAAACTTTTAACTGACGGAAAGGTAAAAGAGGTTAAGTCGCTTTTAGGAAGAGCGTATTCACTTAGCGGAGTAGTGATAAAAGACCGCCAAGTCGGGAAGAATTTAGGCTTTCCAACCCTTAATATTATCCCTGTTAGCGAAAAACACCCGTTAAAATCTGCCGTTTACGCGGGGCATTGTATAGTTTTTGGAAAAGAATATAAGGCGATAATAAATTACGGCGCAAGACCTACTTTTGCGCTTAACGAAGTGGTCGTTGAGGCGCACCTTTTGGGTTTTGACGGCGACCTTTACGGAAAGGAAATCACCTTGTATTTTGACGAGTATTTGAGAGAGGTTATGAAGTTCAATTCTGCTAACGAATTGAAGTTAAGATTAGAAAAAGACCTTAAAAAGGTTGAGGAGATGCAGTATGATTAAGTTTGGTCCGAGCGGAAACTCTATTGCTTTTTCAGAGGCTGGTTATAAAAACAGCGAAGATTCAGCAACTTGGGTTAAGGGAATGGGGCTTAATTGTTTTGAATATTCGTTTGGTCGTGGCGTAAATATGTCTGACGAAAGGGCAACCTCTATCGGAAAAGCATTTAGCGACGCGGGCGTGGAGATAAGCGTGCACGCACCGTACTACATAAACTTTGCAAATCCAGAGGAAGAAAACGCCCAAAAGTCTTATATGTACGTTCTAGAATCTGCAAAAAAGCAGAGGTTTTTAGGAGGGAAAAGAATAGTTTTCCACCCCGCAAGCCAAGGCAAGCAGACGAGGGAAAAAGCAGTTGAACTCACCAAGGATCGCCTTAAAGTTTTAAGGGATTTGGTTTACGAGAATAATCTTAGCGACTTGATTTTCTGCCCTGAAACTATGGGAAAGATCGGTCAGATAGGAACTATCGAGGAAATAGTTCAGTTTTGCAAGATTGATAAAATTTATATTCCCGCAGTAGACTTTGGGCATATTAACGCAAGAGAATGCGGAAGTCTTAAAACGGAAAAAGACTTCACCGATAGATTAAAGTTTATGATAGATGAACTTGGAATGGAAAAAATGAAGAATTTTCACGTTCATTTTTCTAAAATTGAGTATTCTGCAAAGGGAGAAGTTAGACATTTAACGTTTGGTGATGACCACTATGGACCTAACCCTGAGCACTTTATAGAAGCCGTAAAAAAACTAGGCTTAGAACCTTTCGTTATATGCGAATCAGCAGGAACTCAGGACGTTGATGCATTAAATATGCAAAAAACCTATTACGGTAATTGACTTAATATAAATTTTTTGGTAAAATATAATAGTTAAATGAAAAAGATTTGTTTGCCTAATGAAAGCGTTGCGCTCGTAACGGATAGGCTTATAAGAAAATATTTGACCAGTGTCGATATAGCGGACGGCGTTTTAGTTGTCGGGGATAAAAGTGCGTACTTTACCGATGCGAGATATTTTTATGCGGCTAAAAAAACGCTTGAAAAAGTCGGCATTGACGCAAAACTTTATACTGGGCTTGACTGCGTTTTTGATTTTATTAAAGAGTCAAATGCGAAGTCGGTTATGGTCGATTATTTAACTACCACCGTAAAAGAGTATAACGATTACCTTAAATACGGGTTAGAAGTTAAAGACTTATCGAATATTTTAATAGAACTCCGCTCTATCAAGAGTGAGGAAGAAATTGCGCTGATTAAAAAAGCGTGTGAGATTGCTCAAAACGCTTACCGCGCAGCGATTAAAGAAGTTAAAGAGGGAATAACCGAACTTCAATTAAAGAGCGTTATCGAACGGAAAATCATTGAGTTTGGTGGGGACGGCGCATCGTTTGATATAATAGTCGCGTTTGGAGAGAACTCCGCAGTTCCGCATCACGAAACAGGTGAAACCGTTTTGAAAAAAGATAGCGTTATTTTGGTTGATATGGGCGCACTCGTTAAAGGATATATGTCCGATTTAACCAGAACTGCATTTTTTGGAACGCCCGATAAAAAGTTCGTTGATTGCTATAAAGCTGTCAAAGAGGCTAACGAACTAGCCGAAGAAAAGATTGTCGAGGGAACAAAAGCTTGCGATGCCGACGCGATTGCAAGAGATTATTTAAGGTCTAAAAACCTTGACACGTATTTTACTCATTCGTTAGGGCACGGAGTGGGGATTGAAATTCACGAATACCCAACGCTCTCTAAAAGGTGTGATGCCGTCTTAAAGGAAAACACCGTATTTACCGTTGAGCCGGGCGTATATTTTGACGGCGAATTTGGTATAAGAATAGAGGATACCGTAGTAATTAAGAATAAAAAAGTTCAAAGGTTAATTACCGACGATAAAGAACTTTTAATAATAAAAAATTGATAAACATTTAAGGAGAAAACATTATGTTAGCAGGAGATTTTAGAAAAGGTTCGACTTTTGAATACGAAGGTTCAGTATGGACTATCGTAGACTTCCAACACGTTAAACCCGGTAAGGGCGCAGCGTTTGTTAGAACCAAAATGAAGAACGTTATAGACGGTAAAGTTCTTGAAAGAACTTGGAACCCCACTGAAAAATTACAAGATGCAACCATCGAAACAAGAAATATGACTTATTCATATAACGACGGTGAACTCTACTATTTTATGGATCAGGAATTCAACCTTATTCCTCTTAACTATGATCAAGTTGAAGACGCTCTTAAATATATCAAAGAGAACGATAACGTTATAGTTAAGTTTTATAAAGGCGCTGCATTCTCAGTTGAATGTGAAAACTTCGTTACCCTCCGCGTAACGCAGGCTGATCCTTCTGTTAAGGGCAAT
Organism: Clostridia bacterium; assembly: GCA_017414525.1. GTDB lineage: Bacteria > Bacillota > Clostridia > Christensenellales > Borkfalkiaceae > UBA1259. The sequence continues at coordinate 6,270 of JAFQLO010000037.1, forward strand.
ACCGCAACAAACGCTACTAAAGAAGCAATTCTTGAAACTGGCGTTAGCATTCAAGTTCCTATGTTCGTTGAAGAAGGCGAACTCATTAGAGTTGATACCAGAACTGGCGAATACATGGAACGTGTTAAGGGTTAATCTTAAATAAAACAATTTAGTAAATAGCCGCAAAAAATTTTTGCGGCTATTTGTCAATGTGAGGATACTTAATTGAAAACGGCAATAGTAACGGGCGCGAGCGGCGGAATAGGTAGCGCAATAGTAAAACGCTTATGTAAGGAAGGTTATTTTGTTTTTGCGCATTTTAACGCAAACGAGAGTTCTGTAAACGAACTTATTAAAGAGTTTCCCGAAAGCGTTTGTAAAATAAAGTTTGATTTAAATAACGAAAGCGATATTAAAAATAGCGTTAAAAACGCACTTGCGCAAAAAAAACATATCGACCTTCTCGTTAACTGCGCGGGTGTTGATTTATATAAACTCTCTAACGAAACTTCAAAAGCAGAGTGGGAGAGCCTTTTTGCCGTAAACGTAACTGGTGCGCACGTTGTAACTTCTGCCGTTCTAGATTATATGATTTCACAAAAAACGGGCAAAATCGTTAATATCTCGTCTATTTGGGGTAGCGTTGGTGCAAGTATGGAAGTGTGTTATTCGGCATCTAAATCGGCGATTATAGGCTACACGAAGGCTCTTGCAAA
>JAFQLO010000038.1 GCA_017414525.1 Clostridia bacterium
CTGCAGATATCGGTGTATTCTTATATACTGGAGGTGCCTACGACACGGCGACGATGGGATTCGTCCTGTATTGGGAAACGCTTAAGATTGCGGAAAGACCGGACGGTTCGGTTCTATCTTATAACTATCCTGCGGCTCTCGGTATGACGGTAACTCTCGCTACCATTCCGCTGGTACTACTTATGAGATGGCTAACCCGCCACGTTGAAGAAGTTACTTACTAAGGAGGAAAAAGAATATGGCTAAAATAGATTTCTCTTCTCGTTTTAACATCTTCAAAGAGAAGGTTAACGATAAAATCGCAGCACATAAGTTAAAGAAAAATTATCACAAAAATAAAGGTGGTATGGCTAAAGAACAGAAGAGCAAAACGGTGTTTTTCACCATTTATATGTTCTTGTTCTTGTTCCAAAGTTTCCTTTGCATCTATCCGCTTTTCTGGACGTTAATGAACTCCTTTAAGCACGTTACCGACTATTTGACCAACTTCAACGGTCTTCCTACGAATTGGGATTGGGCGTTAAAGAACTGGATTGACGCTCCGGGATTTATGATGTGGCGTGGAAACGGGTTCTGGACGATGGCGTTCAACTCGGTGTGGTTCGCATTCGGTACTCAGTTCCTTAACATTTTGGCAAGTATTTTGGTTGCTTACCCCTTGGCAAGATATAACTTCCCCGGAAAAAAATTCTTCTATGGAATTATCATCTTCCGTATCATCATTCCTATTATCGGTACTGGTTCTACTGGTTATAAGCTCCAAAGAGCACTCGGAATGATTAACAACCCGCCAGTTTATCTACTCGGTGCCTTCCAAGGCTTTGATATGAACGCACTAATAATGTACGGCTATATGAAGGCGGTTGATAGGGGATATTCGGAGGCTGCGTTTATTGACGGCGCAACCACTCTCCAAACGCTTTTCCAGGTTGTTCTTCCTCAGGCGTTCCCGTGCGTTATAGCACTTTACGTTTCTGCGGTTATGGGACAATGGAACAACTACCAAGCGTTCATGATTTCTCTTCCGAACTACCCGAACTTGGCGTTAGGTATTTACGAATTGCAACAAAACAGTAACTTTGGTAACGCAACCAACCCGAACGGTAAGGCGATGTACTTTGCAGTCTGCATTATGTCCGCTGCAGTACCTATGGTTTTATTTACCGCAGCGCAAAAGACGATGCTTACCAATATGTCTATTGGCGGTCTCAAAGGCTAATACCTGGTTTATTTAACAAGGCAAATTGTTGCGCTTGGATTTTTCCAAGCGCAACCATAATATAACAGGAGGAAAAAATATGAAACTCTCAAAGAAGATTAAGGCGATAATCATGCTTATGGTTATTGCTATAATCAGCGTCGTTGGCGCGGCGTGTGGGGGACAAAAGGTTGAATTTAAGTTCACCAAAGAACTTCCCACCCAAGTCGACTACGGAACAGAGCTGTATTTTAAGGATTATCTTCCTATAGAATACGGTCAGAATTACAAACTTTACGCCTCTTACTTCAACGTTGACGAACAAAAAGAAGTCGTTGATGAAGAACACGATGCTTTGGCGTTCTCTTTCGATTACGTATCTGACTACAAGTTCAAAATCGTAAGAAACGGTAGCGACACTCTTGAATGTGTTGTTAAGAGCTTCCCGCAAGCGCCCAGAGTTATCGAAGGCAAAGTAATTAACCAGACGGCTAGAGAAACTAACGTTCAGTCGTTTGAAAGATTGCTTATTATCGGTTACGGTTCTCTTCCTTTAGAGAACAACAAAGAGGCTACTGCCGACCCCGAGTATGAAATTAAGGCTACCGCTGCTTCTTTCCAATCAGTTGAAATTGACGGTACTGACGTTTCTTCAATCGATATCAGTAGTGGCTCAATCAAAATTAACAAACAAGGTTATTATAACATCACTTACACCGCTACTAATAGAGCAGGTTCTGACTCTGCTGTTTTAACTATTAGAACGGTTGACGCTAATAACCACGTTGATACTCTTGACGGTTACCTCTTGGAGAACGGCGAAGGTCTTGACGATAACCAACTCGTTTTCGATATGGATTCTATGCCTGCTCCTGCTAACGGCGAAACCATTAGAGCTAGATTTGGCGAAGGTAAAGGTACGGACTCTGCTATTTACGACGCTAAATACGATGCTTATACCGGCAAGTACACTATCGACGGATTTAAGCACGAGCTTACCAAAGATAAGAACGAGCGTATTTATTTAGAAGGTGCTGACGGAAAGTTATATTCAACCACCGTTACTCTTCCGACTATTATTACGCAGGAATCTATCGACGCTTCTGGTTCTCCTTCACAATTAGTGAACGCTACCGAAGGATACTTGCTTTTAGGTTCTGATATTGACCTCGCGGCTTATCCGTTTACCCCGAACACGCAGTTTACTGGCGTTTTAGATGGCGACGGTCACGTTATTTCTAACATCTGTGGTCCTGACTACGTTGATAATTACGGTGCGACAAGAACTCACGGAACTTCGCTTTTCGCTGGTCTTGTTAACGCAACCGTTAAGAACGTTACCTTAAACGGCGTTCGTGCCGAAACTGGTATGCTCACTACTCGTGTTGAAAAAACTTTAAGACTTAAAAACGTTATCGCTCGTATGAACAGTTACTCTGGCGTTCGTACCAGTCTTTTAGGTTATCACGCAGAGGCAAACGAATTCGCTCACGTTGAAAACGTTATTATTGAAATGCCCACTATGACTGTTGGCGAAAACGGTTCTTACGTTGGTATGTTGACTACTCACGCTGGTGGTAAAACTTACGTTGAAAACCTCGTTTTGGTTGGCGGTAACGGTCTTATCCACTCTACTACTGGTAACAACGCAACCTTCGTTCCTAAACATTATACTAACAGAGAAGATAGTGCAACTGGTATGGCTGAGGAAAACCTCGATTACTTCGTTGGCACTAATGCAGAAGTAGTATTCGACTGCGCTCAAAGCGGTAACGTTAGCGATTTCCTTTTGGATATGGCTGGCAACATCGGTATGGTAGTTGCTGTTGACAACAGTAACGTTGAAAGACTTCAAACTGCTACTAGTGGTTACTACTACTTAACCGAAGATATTGATATGGCAGGAAAGACTTGGGCTCCAACTCAAGGTGATGCCAATAGATTTACTGGTGTTATCAACGGCAACGGTTACTCTATTAATAACTTTACTGCTCCCGAAGGTAACGCAGGTTTAGTTGGTTGGACAGGAACTAACGCAACCTTTAAGAACCTCAACATTCACGCTGTTACCAACACTTCGAAAGGTCTTCTTATCGGTCAAGTTAAGGGAAAGGCTTTCGTTTCTAACCTAACTATAGAAGTTGACGAAATGGTGGCTGGATATTCTGGCGCAATCGCAAACGTCGTTCAAGGCGAATTAAACGTTAGCGATAGTTATATCTTAATCAAATCAGTTTCTGGCACTCCCAAAGCGGATGGATTTATCGCAGGTGGCGAGGCTGATTCTAAGAACGTTATTGTTTCAAACGTAAAAGTTGCTGACGCTACTGGTGTTTATACCGATCCTTATACTGGTTTTGTTAATAAGGCGGGTGTAACTTTGGGCGTTGACGGTGAAACAGCAGTTAACGGCGAAGATTACTTCGTAAACGTTGGCGATTTGTTATATCTCAACCTCGATGAAATTGAAGATGAGGTTTATAAAGAATTGTTGGCAAAAGCCGTTGAAGAAGTTAGAAAGACACTTGTAATGGTAAATCAAGAAAACTTTGCATCAGTTCTTCAATCACAAGGCAACGGCTACTATATGTTGGAAGAAGACATTGATTTGACCGACGTTACTTGGGAAAGCGGTGCTGCTTTAACTGGTACGCTCAACGGTCAAGGACATACTGTAAGTAACTTTAACGGTAACGCCTTGTTTACTGGATTCTCAGGAACGGTTAAGAATATTAAATTTATCAATGCAAGCTACACCAGCAACGGTTTGTTGTCTACTACTAGCATTTCTGCAAAAGTAACCATTGAAAATTCATTGTTTGATATGAACCTTTCTACTGGTGCTAGAAGTTCACTTCTCGGTTACCAAGTAGGCGGTGTTGCAACCCTCACTAACGTTGACATCGTTATGCCCGAAACCACTAGTGGATACGTTGGATTTGTAACTAGCCACGCAATAACTGGTCTCGTTCTCGATAACGTAACTATGGTCGGCGGAAGCGGTACTATTCACTCTACTGCGGGCAACCATGCCACTTTAATACTTAAAGACGATACTATTACTGGAACTTACAAAATCTTCTCTACAAGCGAGTTTGTAGATATTTGTATGGGAAGTGAAGCTTCTGAAGAGTATATTCAAATTCTTGAAGATACCGAGTTAGCGACTGCTATTACTAACAAGAATGTTGATTTGTTGCAAACTGCAACCAGTGGTTATTTCTATTTAGCTGAAGACATTGATATGGCGGGCAAAACTTGGGCTCCCACTCAAGGTGCTAATAACAAGTTTGTTGCTACTCTTAACGGTAGAGGCTTTGCAATCAAGAACTTCACTTCACCAACTGGTTATATTGGCTTAGTTGGATATACTGGAGACGGTGCAACCTTCAAGAATTTGAAACTTCATGCTGTAACTAACGGCTCAATGGGCGTGATCATTGGTCAAGTAAAAGGTGCAACCTTAGTTGAAAACTGTGTGATTGATGTTGATGCTATTAACGGAAATCACGGCGCAGGTATTGCGGTAGTCATTCAAGGAACTCTTACTGTAAATAACGTTTTAGTTAACATAGATGTTGCAAACGCAACTTACGGTGTAGGTTTCGTAGGCGGTAGAGCGTCAGCATCTCATAACGTAATAGTATCTAACTGTTTCTTCGTATCAGGCGACGGCAAACTTACTAACGTATACGCAGGCGATAACGAAGATAAGGTGGCACTCAAAGAAACTACTCTCGGCACCGATGGACAGCTCGCTGTTGCTGGTGAAGATTACGTGGTGGCAACCAAACTTTCCGACATCGATAGAGCAAAACTTACTACTGACTTGTTGAAGTCTGGTTACGATGCTCTCATCGGTTAAGATAAGGAGGTAAAATGTATGAAAAAATCTAAAAAATTATTAGCATGTTTAATGGGCGCAACCATTCTCGCCACTAGCCTTTTCGGAGGCTGTGGTGGTGCAGGTTACGCAGCGGGCGCGACGGAAGGCGCGCCCGACTATAGCCAAAGCGAAAACAAATTCGTAACTTGGTCTATGGGCGCAGTTATGGGTGACTGGGTAATGCTTAACGGCGAAAGATATTATGAATTACCTAATAGACCCGCTGGGTTCTTCCAGACTAGAGAAAGAACTCAGGACTTAAAAGATTGCAACTTCACTATGGTTTCAGTTGACTGGTCAATCGATAAGGGCGACTACAAATTCTTCGAAACTATGCTAGAATCTCCCGGTCACAAAGTTATTAAAGACTGCGAAGAACTCGGTATGAGCGTGTTGCTTGACGGTGGTTTGTTCCGTTCATATACTATGAGAACTGAATCTAACTTCAACCCTGAAAGATACGCTACTGCTGAAGAAAGAGTAAGAGCAAATAAGATTACCGAGTATAAAATAGCATATAGCGAAAATTCAGAAGAGTTAAGGGAAGAACTTAAAACTGCTAATCCCACTCTTGACGATGCTGCTATTGACGCTCTTCTTCAAGAAAAAATTACCGAAAAGGCAACTAAAGAAGTAGAGGAAAATATTGAAGTACTAACATTTCAATACGGAGAATCGGACGGACAGTATTTTAAGGACCAAGACCACATGACTAGAATATTTAAGTTCGTGCTTGATCCTATTCTTGAAGAATATCCTAACGTAGTTGGCGTAACCCTCGTTGACGAACCTAACTGGAAAATGTTCCCCGCAATCAGAGAAGTGTTGATTAGTTTGCACGCTTACAATCCTGATCTTTATACTATGCTTAACTTGCTCCCGATGACCACCAGTGGTTCTATTCACAACTCTTACTGTGATGGTGGTGCAAATATGGGTATGGTTCCCGCTTATAAAGAGTATTTAAGACAGTATCACGAATACTTCGGCGGATATATTGATTACATTATGTACGACGATTATCCCATTCTTTATAGCGGATTGTTGACTTCCTTCATGCAGTGTCACGAAATCGTTGCAGATTTTGCAAAAGAACACGGCTATGAGAGAAGAATCGTTATGCAGACTTATGACGACGGTAACAAGAGAACTCCTAAACTTCCCGATATGCTCTTCCAAGCAAACGTTGCTATGGCGTTCGGCTGTACTGATTTCTCTAACTACGTATACCTCCCGCACGTAAATTCTAACGGTGCAGACTTTCCGAATCAGGAAGAAAATGCAATGCGTTGGGATGGAACGAAGACTAACCTCTGGTACGCATTACAGGATATGAACGAGGAACTTCTCTATTACGGAAAGACTCTTTCTAACTTCAAGTTCGTTGAGTCAACTTATTACCGTACCGATATGACCGCTCCTACTGGTTGGAACTACACTATGGGTATGACGCAAGGCAATATGACTAAACTTTCAGATTGTTCTTTCAAGATGCTCAAAGATATGGGCGGTATGATTCTCATAACTGAAATGTATGACGAGGCTAACGATCAATGGGGTTATTGCGTAGTAAACGCAACTGATCCTGGCGTAAGCTCGGAAGTTGAAGTAACTTTAACCTTTAACGATTATAAGAACGTACAAATCGTTCAGTCTTTAAATACCACTAACTTGGCACTTAAAGATAACAAGATTACCGTTCAAATCGGTTCAGGACGTAGCGCATTCGTAATGCCTTATTAAAAAACAGGGTAAAGGCGCAGCAGTTAACCGCTGCGCCTTTACTAAAAATTTTATTCTTATTGCTTATTAAAATTTATTCAGTTTTTGAAAACTAATCAAATAAACTTGTTATTAAAATTAAATTTTGCTATTATATTTTTATCGAGTCGCTCGATTACTAAAACATTCAAGGAAAAGACATTATGATTTTTAGAGATTACAAAGATTTTTTCGGAACGTCAATTTATCTTTCAGGACCTAACGGTTGTGATTATCCTTACATAAGAAAACGTTTCGAGATTGAAAAAAAAGTTAAAAAGGCAACCCTTTATTTTAGTGCTTTAGGGTTCGCTGAAATATATATGAACGGTAAGAAGATTACCGAAAATAAGTTTATTACGCCTCACACGATGTATAATAAACAACAACCTAACGAGTTTATAATTAACCCCAACGCTTTTGACGACGCTTATTTTAACGACGAGTTGGGTTATTCAATCGCCGTTAACGAGTTTGACGTAACTTCGTTTATTACCGAAGGCGCAAATGCGTTTGGCGTTATATTATCCGGCGGTTGGTATATGCCGGGGTACGACTGTATGTACTGCAATTACCGCAACTTTGGTAGACCTAAAACGGCGTTTAGAATCGTTCTTGAATTTGCTGACGGTTCGACTGCTGACGTTACTAACGAAATGGGTTGCACTAGTTACGAAAGTTTTATAATTCGTGGTAGCGTGTTCCGTGAAATCGTTGACGAGAGAAAGGAAATCGCAGATTTTTCTAACCCCGATTTTGACGATTCTTGTTGGAATAGAGTTATTGCTAGCGAGCAACCCGCTAATTCAAAGTTTTATTTGAACGAATGTCCACCTGATAAAATAGTTAAATATCTCATTCCTAAACTTATTAAAGAAACGGAAACCGAGAAAATTTACGCGCTTTCAGAAAACACCGTTGGTTATCCTATAATCAAAACGGAAAATTCTGTTAACGACGAGATTAAGATTATTTACGGCGAAGAAATCACCGAGGATAACGACCTCGAGGTTTATCATACGTATAAGCAGTATTCAACGGCTACTACTGACGGCAGAAAAGAACATCACGTGCGTTTCACTTGGTACGGCTTTAGATATTTTAGCGTATCAACTACGGGCGATTTGAAGGGCGTTTCTTGCGATAGAGTTGCAGTTATTCACGCTGACGTTAAGAATACTTCAGAGTTCTGGTGTAACTTGAGCGAGGTTAATTACCTTTACGATACATATATTTTAACGCAACTTGAAAACTACCATTGTGGACTTCCTTGTGACTGCCCGCAGATTGAAAAGAGGGGATATACTGGCGACGGTCAGCTTATTATGCCTTTGGGTATATCGTTGTTTGATAGCAAAAAACTTTACGAAAAGTGGCTTAACGATATTTCTGACGTTCAAGATAGAAAGTCTGGTTTCGTTCATAATACCGCACCCGTTTACGTTTCGTGCGCTGGTGGTCCTGGTGGTTGGAGCGTTGCAATAATTAACGCACCTTACTTCTTCTATAAGCAGTTCGGAGAAAAAGAAGTTTTAGAGAGATTTTATCCTCAAATGCTCAAGTTCGTTGAGTTTATTGACGACGAGTCCGTTGATTCTTTGGTAACTATCCACAAGAGAAAAGCACACTGCTTGGGCGACTGGAGCGGTCCTTATAAGCCTTATCTCCCTGAACCTTTTGCAAACACTTGTATGATTATCGAGGCGTTTAACCGCCTAATAGAAGTTTCAAAGATTCTCGGCCACGAGGAAAACGTTGATAAAATTAACGCGCTTATTGAGAAGTTTAGAAAGGGCGTTGACGCAAAGTATTTTGACGCTACTACTGGTGATTACTGTGGTAACGAGCAAGGTTCTAACGCGTTTGCTATTATTGCTGGGCTTGGCGATGAGAGAACGCTAATTAACCTTAAAAATCACTATGCTGAATATAAGGGTTTCGATACTGGTATTTTCGGCACTAAATATTTGCCACAAGTTCTCTTTGAAAACGATTTCGGCGACGTTGCTATGGGGCTTTATACTTCTGACAACGAAGCGTCGTTCAAGAGATGGATGCAAGCGGGCGAAACTACTTTGAGAGAAAGTTGGCTTACCACTAGATCACATAGCCACCCGATGTTCGGTGCGCCCGTTATGTGGCTCTTTGGCTACGTTTTGGGTATCAGACAGAAAGAGGGAAGCGTCGCTTACGATAAGGTTCTCATTAACCCCAAAAAGATCAGCGCACTTACCGACGTTTCTGGTAGCCTCTTAACGCCTAAGGGCAGAATTAAGGTTGATTATACGAAGACGGGCGATAAGACGGAATTCACCGTTATTATTCCCGCTAACTGTGAATGTGAATTTAATTACGACGGAATGGCCGTTTCTCTAAAAGAAGGGGAAAACAAATTCGTTATATAACTTTTAAGTGTAATATTTTGAAATAAATAAGTGGTTTTTTATTACGGATAGCAACTATAAAAATGTTATACTTAAAATAACCGCTTATTTATCTATAAATATATAGTAAAATAAGCAAAAAGTATAAAAACCAAAGGAGATAAGTGATGAGAAAGCATTTTGATTTTTATGGATACAACGCCCCAACGTGCGGCAAGTATTACATGGACAACGAAGTTTACACCTTGGGTGAAGACTACAGAAGTGTGAAGAGATATAAAGAATATAAAAATATCGGTTTCACTCAGGCACTTTTGCAACACGATAACAGCTATAACGGCGAGAAGTGGGAAACTTCTTCTGCTAAAAAATGCTTGGATATTTGTGCTAAGGTGGGGCTTAAAGTAATATTAGAGGATAAGAGGATTAAAGACCTTTCTAAAGAAGAAGTCCTTATCGGTGAAAACGGAAGATTTAAGACGGAAAAGGATTTAGTAGATTTTCTTGACGAAATGACCGCTATTTATAGAGATCATCCTGCTTTTTACGCTATTCAACTTCAGGACGAACCTCCTTATAAAAACCTTAAAAATTACGCAACCGTATATAAAATTATTAAAAAATACTTCCCGAAGATGGAATTGCAGTGTAACCTCTTAAATATGGTATTGCACACACACATCGCTCCCGACCCCGAGCATTTGCAGACTATGCAAAAAGACTACGAGGATTATTTGCGTTTTTTTGCCAAAGAGAGTGGAATTAACTATCTTATGACTGATGAATACGCTTTCCGTGGCAACAACGTGTTAAGTTCTTGGTCTATTCCTACATTCCAAGTTCTTGCAAACGTTTGCAGAGATTTGGGCGTTGAACTCCGTTTAGTTCTTCAATCTTTCTGTCAAGAAGGTATGATCGTTAATAGAGAAGACCCCGATTACGTTGAAGGTAGTTGCCATTGGAGAAGAATAGGCGAAAAAGAAATGTACTGGCAGATGAATATGGCTCTCGGCTTAGGTTGCAAGGAGTTCTCTTACTTTACATACTTCACCAAAGCAAGAAAGGCTCTCAGAACGCAAAGAGCCGTTAGTGACGGCATTGACGGCGGTGCGCTCGTTAACCTTGACGGAACGAGGACTAAACTTTGGTTTGCGACCCAAAAGATTATTAAGGAATTCAAGGAGTTTGAACCTGTAATTATCAACTATAATTACGACAATTCTTACTTATTCTTCCCAGAAGGAATGGATAAAGATTCGTTCACTTATACCAAAGAGGCTGTTCTTTCTGATACGAGTAAACTTCCTATCTCGGTTAAAACTGATAAATGTCCCATCTTCGTTACAGAGATGAAAGACGGCGACGCAAGAATGTTTATGATAGAGAATGCTGGCAATCCTATCGACGAAACGCTTTATAAAAAGAGAGTTCCCGAAATTGAAATTAATCTCGGAAACCTTGCTGACAAGGCTAAGTTCTATTATAAGGGCAAATTGGTTGAGAAAAAGGTTGAAAACGGCAAACTTAAAGTGAAACTCGCTAGAGGTCAAGCACTTTTCATTGAGGTTAAATAAGGAGAAAATCATGAGAAAACATTTTGATTTTTATGGATATAACGCTCCTACTTGGGGTGGATACTATCACGACGACCAAACTTACTTTTTAGGCGAAGATTTTAGAAGCGTTAAAAGATATAAAGAATATAAAGACATCGGTTTTAATATGTGCTTATTGCAGCACGAAAACGGTTATGACGGCGAGCCTTGGGAAACCTCTTCCACCAAAAAGTGCTTGGATATTTGCCAAAAGGTTGGAATCACTAGAGTTATCGTCGAAGATAGAAGACTCAAAAGATTAAGCGAGGCAGGAGTACCGTTGGTTGGTGAAGGTTGCAAGTTTAAGACGGAAGAAGAATTTTTGGCATACTTAGACGAGTGCACTAAACCTTATCGTGACCACCCAGTGTTTTATGCTGTTCAGATTCAGGATGAACCGCCTTTCGCACACTTGAAAGAATATGCTCATATTTATAGGGGAATTAAAAAACTTTTTCCAAAAATGGAACTTCAGTGTAACCTCTTAAATATGATTTTGCAAAAGACTATTGCACCAGATCCCGAGCATTTGCAGACGATGGAAAAGGACTTGGAGGATTATCTCCGCTATTTTGCAAAGGAGAGCGGAATTGATTATTTAATGACTGACGAATACGCTTTCCGTGGCAGAAATCAGATTAGTCCTTGGACTATTCCAACCTTCCAAGTGTTTGCTAACGTATGTAAAGATTTAGGGCTTGAATCTCGCATTGTATTGCAGTCTTTCTCTCAGGAAGCGTGCGTTACCAACAAGGAAAAACCGGGATACTTAGAGGGCAGTATTGCTTGGAGAAGAATTACCGAAAAAGATATGTACTGGCAGATGAATTTAGCCGTTGGTCTAGGCTTTAAGGAAATGTCTTTCTTTACTTATTTTACTAAGGTTAGAAGAAATTTCCGCACTACTTGGTCAGGTGGCGTAATTGACGGTGGTTCACTCTTGAATTACGACGGCACTAAAACTAGACTTTGGTACGCAACTCAAAAGGTTATTAAAGAAGTTAAGGCGTTCGAACCCGTTATCATTAAGTATCAATATGATAATGCGTACTTCTTCTTCCCTGATGGAAAGGGCAAAGAGGATTTCGATTCTTCTTCAAAGGCAATTTTATCTGACGTTAAGAATATTCCGATATCAGTTAAAACGCCAAAGTATCCCGTTATGGTTTCAGAACTTAAAAACGGAAAGAGCAGAATGTTTATGGTGCAAAATATCGGTAACACTATCGATGAATTGCTCTATAACAAGAGGGCAACCACCCTTGAAATCGACCTTGGCGAAATTGCTGGTAAGGCAAAATTCTACTATAAAGGTAAACTCGTTGAGAGAAAGTTGGACGGCACGGTATTGAAAGAAAAACTTGGTATCGGTCAGGCTATTTTTATCGAAGTGGAAGAATAATATAAGTAAAATTGCAGGCAAAATTTTACGCCTGCAATTTGTAATTTTTAAGGAAAAAAACAATTTACGATTTATGTAAAAATACTGGTTTTGTGTACTATTACATATATTATTAGGTAAATATTTGATGTACAATACTTGTGAAAAAAATAGAAAAATAAAGGAGATTTCCATGGTTAAGGACTTAAAATTCGTTTCCCCTGAATCGGAGGGAATTGCATCAGAAGATATACTTGAGCTCTTAAAGCAAATTGAATATTATAAAATAAATATGCACGGCTTAATGCTCGTTAGAAATGGCAAAATTATTGCAGAAACTTATGCTAAACCGTTTGACGAGAATTTTGAGCACAGAATTTATTCGTCTAGTAAAACTTTCGTTGCTATGGCTGTTGGCTACGCCATAACTAACGGGGTTATGAAACTTACTGATAAAATCGTTGATTTGCTTAAAAATTATATTCATACACCCACTCATCGTTGGATGAAAGAGACCACCGTTCACGATGCGCTCACTATGAGTTTGGGGCATACGGGCAATATCGTTCCTCCCGAAAATCCTAGAACGTGGATTACGAATAACCTTAACAACGCAAGATTTTACTGCCCTCCGGGAACTAGATTTATCTATAATAGTGGCGCAGAACTTATGGCGGCTGCCATTAAAGAAGTAACCGGTATGGAATTTTTAGATTATCTCCGTCCTATTCTTGATAAACTCGGAATGTCTAAAAACGTTTGGTGCGTCAAAAACGCTGAAGATATTAGCTGGGGCGGCAGTGGTGTTATTCTTACCCTTCGTGACTTTGCTAAGTTTGGCGAAATGGTGCTTAATAAGGGTTTAGTAAACGGCGAGCAGTTAATTGATAGGGAGTTTATGGAACTCGCTACTACGATGAGAATTTTCAACTGCGTGACCAACAACTATTCTCCGCTAAAGAGCGGTGGATACGGCTATCTTATGTGGATAACTCCAAACGCATCTTGTTTTAGAGGTATGGGGCTTCAACAGTGTTTCTGTTTCCACGACAAAAACCTTATGCTCGTTTCTCAAGGCGACTCGCAAGGCGCTGGCGTTGATAATCAAGACGTGGTTTTATACGACCTCGTTAAATATCTCGTTTACGACCGCATAGGCGAAAAGAAAGAAGAGGGCGAAGCGTATAAGCAGTTGCAAGCCAAACTTGAGGCGGGCATAAATCGCCCTATGTACGGAAGACCTTATTCTGAATATCAAAAAGTCGTTAACGGAACGACCTATTATCTCCCCGAAGAGGATAACGAAAACTATATGGGTTGGAAATGGTTCCGCTTTGATATTAACGGCGACGAAGGCACTATCACCTATGAAAACAGACGTGGAGAAAAGCAAATCAAATTTGGCGTTGGCAAATTCGTTAAGAGCAAGTTCCCCGAAACGCATTATTATGGAAAGAAGTGTGGCGAGCCCGCTAATAGGGAAATGGATTGCGAGGCTGTTTTAGAATGGGTGGAAGACCAAAAATTATTGCTTAGAACGCACATTATAGATACGAATTTTGGTAACTTCTTTGCGCAGTTTAGTTTTAAAGGAGAGGAAGTTACGCTCTTTATTCAAACTAGGGCAGAGTTCTTCCTAGACGACTATAACGGTTGCGCTTGGGCAAAACCAATGGGGAAATAGAGGAGTATTAATATGAAAATTGTTATAGGCGCAGATTTAGTTTCAACTGCTGGTAACGAAAAAGACTTTATTGAAGGAAACGTAGAAAAGTTGGTCGGTAAGGAACTTAAAGAGATTTTGGATTCTGCGGCGTTTAGAATCGCTAACCTCGAAGTTCCGCTTTGTAGGGAACAGCAACCACTAGTTAAATCAGGGCCTTGCTTAATCGCAAACCCCGATACTATTAACGGTTATAAGGCTATGGGCATTGACCTTTTGGCTCTTGCAAACAACCATACTATGGACCAAAGCGCACAGGGCTTTATCTCTACTATGAAAACACTTGACGATGCGGGTATCCCTTACGTTGGCGGTGGAATGAACCAAGAAGAGGCGGCAAAACCTTATATCGTAGAATTAGAGGGTAAGAAAATCGGTATTTACGCTTGCGCAGAGCATGAGTACGGTTGGGCTAGAGATTACGGCTTGGGCGCAAACGGTTTCGATCCCTTGGACAGTTTGGACGAAATTGCCGACCTTAAATCAAAGGTTGATTATTGCATAGTTTTATATCACGGCGGAAGAGAGCATCACCGCTATCCAACCCCCAGACTTCAAAGAGTTTGCAGAAAGATAGTTGAAAAGGGTGCGGACCTCGTAATGTGTCAGCACACTCACTGCGTTGGTGCAGGTGAAGAATATAAGGGTGGCACTATCGTTTACGGTATGGGCAACTTCCTCTTTGACTACGTGCGCTGTGAATGGTGGAAAACTAGCATTTTGGTTACGGTCGACCTTTCAAATAATTATAAGGTAGAGTACATTCCTATCGAGCAAGTTGATAATTGTTATATAAGAGTTTCAAAGAATAAGGAAATTTTGGACGGATATTATCGCCGTTCTGAAGAAATCAAAGATCCTAAGTTTGTTCAAGAAGAATTCCATAAACTCGCTATGGAAATGCAGAAGAATTATTACTTCGGTAATGTCTTTAAGCACATTATGACAATTAGCGCAGTAAGTGGACCGTGGAGAAAACCGATAGAAAACTGTATCCGTTGCGAAGTGCATAGAGAGATGATTTTGGAAAGTTTAAGAGAGGAAACTCAAGAACCGATACAGATTAAAATGGATTAACAAAAAAACCGCGTAATAAAACGCGGTTTTTTCATTAAAACGTTTGAGTTTTAAAAAAGTTTGTGGTATACTATAATGCGTTAGCGAGCGTGGCGGAATTGGCAGACGCGCTAGACTTAGGATCTAGTGGGAGACCGTGGGGGTTCAA
>JAFQLO010000039.1 GCA_017414525.1 Clostridia bacterium
CATAATAATTCTCCTTTATTCTTCAATAAACGTTGCGAAGCCTTTGCTTCCGCTGACGGTTATAACGCCGTCTTTTATTTGATAATTAACTCCCTCCTCAACCTCGAATGGGAAAACGGATTTTTCCGTCTTATAGGTAAGGGTGTTTTCCTTAAACAAATCAAAATAAATATACTTCTTTCCGTCGTAGGGAATAGCGTATACTGACGAGCGATTATTTGGCTCAAAGAACTTCTTATAAGCAACTCCATGGAAACTATCAGCGTGGTTGCCAGACGCGAAGAAAGGATAAAACTTTCTAGATTTATAAATGAGCGCAATCTCGTCCATAATATTTTTTCTTAATGAGGGAAGTCCGTCGTGAACGGGCAAAAATCCGCAAGTGAAACAGAGTTTATCCTCGCCGTTAGTATCTCTAAAATAATCGACGACTCTATCAAACGGAGAATCTGGGTACTTCCAGTACTCTCTGTTAGGTCTAATCTCATTAGGATACGCCCCTCCGCGCAAGGGGTAAGGCTCGGTGAAGTCGAAAGTTCCCTCGGGAGTAGTGAACGGTTTAAGTTTAGATAAATATCTATGGATTCCGCCACCGTAAACGTCTAACTTTTCTTGATACATAACGCCCATGCACCAGTCGATGCACACGTCCATAAGTTTTTTTACCTTGAAGTCTACGATAATGCTTCCGTCTGGCTGAATGATAAACTTTTGATCGAGTGAAATCATCGGCTCACCAAAATCGCAAAGGGGAGGCTGGTGCTTATAACCGCCTTCTGGACGCTCTTTAGTGAGTGCGGGGGCAACTGTTGCGGGGTTTATTATATCGTAACTCTCCCACATCTCTGCATAATCGCACTCACAACCGCTGTCGTATAAAGTTTTGCTTACTCCGTTAGTGTAAGTAACTACCTTTCTGTTGCGGTATTTAAGTGCAGAGAGAAGATAAGTTCTAGGCTTTTGTTGCTCGATATTAATAGTAGAAGTATCGTCGCCGTCTGAAACGTAGGTGAGTTTACCAACAATCTCTAGTTTAAATGCGTATTTAACCACGCTTTCGCCAATATTATCCGAAACGAATTTAAGGTAATCTTCGTTCATAATTTCTATCAAAGTGAACTTAGAACCCTCGTCGTCACGATAAACTGCACCGAGGTCTTTAAGCGTCTTTTTATGACCGTGTGAAAGAACGTTTATACAACACGGCTGACCGTGCCCACCGCCAATCCACGCATCGTTTACGTGCATAGGTGGAGCGTCGTCACTAGAATGGCTAAAATCTATCCTTTTAGGTAAGCTTTCATCAGCAGTAGCTTTTCTATTTAAGATTGCCGAAGTAAAGTCAATGTGACCGTTTCTTGAAATCGGACCGCCAATGATGTTAGTAAAAGATTGCTCAAGATTATAATTTTCGTTGAATGAAGTTATAAAGGTCGCCGACGTGTTAATTAAACGTACTATCATAATGTCCTCCATTATATTAATGTTACTAATTATTTTATCATAAAGATATAACTATTGCAAGGGCAAAAGCGAAAAAATTATTATGATTTTTTGACTTGGTATTGAAGTTTTGACATTTTAATAAATAATGCTGTAATTTGCCTTTTTGCTTGACACGAAAGATTGCGTGTTATATAATTATTAAAGTATAAAAAACCGTGAGGTGAATTATGAATAAGCTCATAGATAAGCATATTGAAAAAAGTTTTAAGCGTCTTTCAGAAAAAGAATATCAACTTCCCGACGTGTATAAGCCGTTGACTTACACTTGGCAGGGCGACTGGGAGGGCAGAGCACTTTTGGCGTATTGCTGTCTTTATAAAATAACTGGCAAAAAGAACGCCGCTATGGACGATTTTATTAAGATTTATCCCGAAAAGGCTAATAAAGACGGATATTTGGGCGAGTTGTTTGATCCTGAAGTGGTTGACGAGCAGCAACTTTCAGGGCACAACTGGTTGCTCGCTGGTATGATAGAATATTATAAACTTTTTGCTGACGAAAAGGTTTTGGGATACGCTAAAAATATATTTGAAAACCTATATAAAAAGGCAACCGATTCCATTAAGAATTACCCTGTTAATAGAGAAAAGGCAAACGTCGGTGGCGTTAGTGGAACGCACACTGGTTTAATTCTAAACAAGTGGAAAGTTTCTAGTGACGTTGGCTGCGTTTCTATGTGCATTGACGGCGTTAGTAGATATTACGAAGTTACAAAAGACCAGGCAGCTAAAGACTTTTTAGATATGACTATCGATATGTTCTATAACTTTGACAAGCGTGCCGCTCGCGCGCAAACACACACCACGCTTACGGCTACCCGCGGTATCTTTAGAATGTATAAAGTTACTGGGGATAAAGAGTATTATAAAAAAGCACTTGATATTTTCAATCTTTACTTAGAGCACGGTATGACCTATACTTATGAAAATTTCAACTGGTTTGAGAGAAAAGATACTTGGACGGAGCCTTGTGCGGTAGTAGATAGTTTTATGCTCGCAGATATGTTCTACGAAGAAACGGGCGATAAAAAATATCTCACTCTTCTTCGCAGAATATGGTTTAACGGCTTAAACCACTGTCACCGCGATAACGGCGGGGTTGGAACGAGTAAGACGGTGTACGAGGATAACGCTTATACTGGAATGGGCTCTCACTACGAGGCGGCGTTCTGCTGCACTATGCGTTATTGCGAAGGTTTGGTTGCTATTGATAAGAATAGAGCACTTTTAACTTACGACCAAAATGCAGAGGCAGTAATCGACGAAAAGGGAAGAAAGATTCGTGACGACGCTATTATTATTAAGGACGAAACGACCGGCAGAGAATTCCCGATTTTTGAACTTGCTTTCCAAGAAAAGAACGACAAAGTTTATAGGGTATTTTAATTAAATAAAAGAAGAAGGAGAAAGAGCTTTTCCTTCTTTTTTTAATGCTTTTATCGCTCAAATAAAATTGACAAGCAATACTATTAGTTGTATAATTAATTAAATTCATTGTCTATGGTGGAGGTGTGTGGTGAAAAATAGGTTTACGGTAACGGCAACGGGCGATTCGCTCTTTACTGCGGATATACCTGAAGAATATTTTAACGGTGATTTTAAGGAGATTTCCGCGTTTATGAAAGATGCGGAAGTTAGAATGACCAACTTAGAAACCAACGTGGGCGAATATGGCGATTTTCCAGGCTCTTATAGCGGTGGAACGTGGCTAAACGTTACCCCAGAGGACTTCGAGGGATTATACCGCTTTGGCTTTAATTATTACAGCACGGCAAACAACCATTGTATGGACTATTCTTTCCACGGCTTATATTCAACGCTTGATAACCTCGATAAAAAGGGCGTTGCGCACTCTGGAACGGGCAGAAGTTTAGAAGAGGCTAGTGCACCCGCTATCGTAAAAGTTAACGGAAAATCGGTTGCCCTTATTGCGGTTGACACGAGTTTTAATCCCGCGTCAAAGGCAGGCGAGGCTACTAACAAGATGAAAGGTAGACCTGGGGTAAATTACGTAGGGTTTAACGCATATTACCCCATAACAAAAGAGCAGTACGAACAGATGAAAGCGATTGCTAAAACCAGCAAGGTAAACGCCTACGACGAACTTATGATAAACGGTGGGTTTGCCCTAGAACCGCCCGCTGGCGTTTATAGATTTGGCGGCACAAACTTTTGTTACGACGGCTCGAAAAATAGAACGGAATGTGTTAAAAAAGATAAGGAAAGGCTTATTAAAAGCATCGAAAAGGCTAAAAAGGAGCACGATCTCGTTATTCTTTCCGTGCACTGCCACGCAATAGGCGAAGAAAACCACGAGGACGTTCCAGACTTTTTAGTTGAACTTTCAAAGGCGGCAATCGATGCGGGCGCAAGTGCGGTAATAGGTACTGGAACGCACCAACTTCGCCCGATTGAAATTTATAAAGATTGCCCGATTTTTTATTCGCTCGGCGACTTCTTCTATCAAGGAATGAGAGTAAAAGAACTCCCCGCAGACTTTATGGAAAAATACGGCGTAGATAAGAACGCAACCGCTTGGGAAGGTCTTATGGCAAGATCAAAAAACAACACCATAGGACTTCAAGTTCATAAATGTAACTTTATGACCGTACTTCCCAAAATGATTTTTGAAGACGGCAAACTCACCTCTCTTGAAATGCTCCCAGTAATAGCGGGATTTAACAAAGAGGGCAAGTTTGAGGGGCTTCCTTATACGGCAAAGGGCGACGAGGCGAAAGAAATTTTCGACGTGCTCACTAGACTTTCTAAGCCTTACGGAACGGAACTTTCTTTTATTGACGGCAAAGTTTTACTTAATAAATAGGAGAGAAATATGTTAGATCTACTTAAAATTGTTGACGATTACAAAGACCTTATTTTAGAGGCGGAAAGGCATATCTGGGAAAACCCTGAAACTGGTTACAAAGAATTTAAGACCAACGAATATATGATCTCACACTTTGAAAAGTTGGGCTATAAAATCACTCGTCCCGATAATATTACTGGGTTTTACACGGTGGTCGATACCGGTAAGGAAGGTCCAACCGTTTTGATTTTAGCAGAACTTGACTCTCTCCGTAACGAACAGCACCCCGAGTGCAACCCTGAAACCAAGAACGTTCACAACTGTGGTCACCACGCCCAGTGTGCGGCTATGCTCGGTGTTGCGGCAGCGCTTACTAGAAAGGAAATTCTAGATAAACTCTGCGGAAAGATTAAACTTTGCGTAGTTCCCGCAGAAGAGGGAATAGAAATCGGATATAGAAAAGGACTTATTAAAGACGGCGTTATAGAGTTCACTTCTGGCAAGCCTGAGTTTATCAGCCGTAGATATTTTGACGACGTTGATATTGCGTATATGGTTCACACGATCTCGGTGGACGATCCCAAGGTAAAGTTCAAACTTACCTACGGGCATAACGGCGTTATAAGAAAGAGCACGACCGTTAGGGGTAAGGCATCGCACGCGGGGTCTAATCCTCACAAAGGAATAAACGCGCTCAACGCAGCAAACTTAATGCTCCTTGCAATTAACTCTCTCCGCGAAACTTTTGAAGAAAAAGATTACGTTAGAGTTCACTCGATAATAACTAACGGCGGGGCGGCGGTAAACGCAGTTCCCGATGAAGTTACTATTGAGAGTTACGTTAGAGCGGGAAATTCCGACGCAATAAAGAAAGTTAACGACAAGGTTAACCGCACTATCGCAGCGTGTGCAGCCGCTTTTGGCGCAACCGTTGAAATAGAAGACCTCTCTGGTTCAGAGGCTGTTAATCCTAGTGAAGAACTAACTGAGCTTGCGAAAAAATTCTGCAACGATTACGTCGGTAAGGAAGGCTATATAGTTGACGAAAAGTGGGAGGCGTCTTCTACCGATATGGGTGATATTGCCTCGCTTTTCCCGGCAATCCACGCGTACGCAGCAGGCGCAATAGGGGCGTTGCACGGAAAAGACTATTATATTGCAGATCCTTATACCGCTTGCGTGGAGAGTGCAAAATTCCAAGTAGGATTATTGACGTATCTGCTTAACGATAACGCAAAAGAGGCGAAAAATATCATAGATAGTTTTGTGCCTGCATTTAAGAGCGTTGACGAATACTTGGCGTTCAAGCGTTCACTCAATATGCACAAGGAAACGGTTAAATACAACGAAGACGGAACTATTACGTTAGATTTCAAAAATTAATCATTATGGCATCACAATTTTTTAACTTTCATTTACATAATAATCATAACCACATAAATCTTTCCAACGTGGATAAGGTGAGATATAAATACGGAAACCTCTTGATTTTCGCTTGCTTTTTCTTATACACAGCAAGTATGGCGGCTAAGGGTGTTTTCGCGGCACAGATGAAGTTTATCGCAGACCTTTGGCAGTTAGAATATGCTAAAGTAAGCATGGCGAACACTTATTATTTCGTTACTTACGGTTTGGTGCAGATAGGCTTATTTGCATTTATGAGCAAAATAAGTATGCGAAAATACATATTGTGGACGGTCCCCGTTGCGGCGATAACCACTGCTCTTATCGGTGCGGCTACGAAGATTGAGCATATTTGGATTTACTTTGGTATAAGCGGCGCGTTCCAAGCGGGAATTTACGCTGGTTGCAACTTAATGCTCACCAGATACTTGCCCTTAAAACAACTCTCAAAAGCAAACAAGATAATGAATCTAGGTTACGCTACTGGAACGGTTGTTGCATATCTTTTGAGCGCACTCTTTATCGGGTTTGGCGGGGAAGCGTGGAGATTGCCTTATTATATCATAGGCGCGATCTTTATGGCGTCCGTTGTAACTTTCGGTATTATCCTCTTAATTTCCAGAAGATTTGCAAAAATTAACGGAATGCTCGATAAAAAGTATATCGAGTCGGTTAAGAAAGAAAAGAACAACGCTATGGACGATAGTGATCCGCTAATTACCTTAGAGAGCAAAAAGAAAACCGTTATATTCTATATAGTCGATTTGGTGATGGCGTTCTTAATAACTTCGCTTTACTACTGCATAATGAACTATATCACGAGTTTACTTGTCGAAGTTCATCATCTTCCGCAGGATATTTCTATTTACGTAAGCATAATTGCACCCATCACGATAGCAATAGGACCTATTATGACAATAAGCTCGTGCGACCATCACAAAGACTTTATTCGTCAAGCATTAAAATTCTCGCTTATTATTTTGCCAATACCCGTACTGCTTGCGTTTTTATACGACTTTAACCTATTCGTTGCACTTGGATTATCGGTAGTGTTTGTGGTGCTTGCAAACGGAGTAAAGTCGATAGTTTTAAGTGTTATGGCGTTTAAGATGAGAAAAGTTATGAATGCGGGAGCGTATAGTGCAATATCTAACGCGGTAGCGTCTATTGCAGCGGGCGTAACGCCAACGCTTATCGGTGCGGTAATAGACGGCCCAGGCGGTTGGGCAGCGGCTTACTGGGTTACTTTCGGAGTGTGTGCGTTCATAGTCGTTGCGCTATTCGTTATTGATATTATCGTGCGCCGTGATTATAAAAAAGCGCACAACCTAAAACAAACTGATAGTATATAAAGGAGAAAATTATGGGAAAGAATTTGCTAGGTGTTGACTTTGGAACGACTGCACTTAAAGCGTGTTTATTCGACGAGGCGGGTAATTGCCTCGCATCGGAATCAGTTCAATATCAACTTATAACAAAGGGAGAGTTTATCGAGTTTGATGCGGACGAGTTTTTCAGGGTGTTTATCACCACCGTTGAGAAAATTACGGCAAAATTCAAGGTGGACGCTCTTTCTATCGACACGCAAGGCGAAACGTTAATAGTGCTAGATAAAGAGGGAAAACCGCTTATGAACGCCATCATTTGGCTAGATAATAGAGCGGAAAAACAAGCCAAAGATATGGAAAACAAGTTTGGCTTGGAATGGACTTATAATATTACGGGGCAAACGGAAATTCCCGCGGGCTATCCCGCGCCCAAAATTCAATGGCTTAGGGAAAACGCACCAGGAATTTATAATAACGCGGCAAAATTCTTGCTTTTAGAAGACTATATAATTTTCCGCTTAACGGGAAACTGTGCTGCGTCTAGAGGGCTTTATTCATCTTCACTTTTGATGAACGTTCACACCGGTGAATATATCCCTGAAATGCTAGAGTATTTAGGCATTAACGAAAGTCAGTTATCCACCCTTCACGAGAGCGGAGTAGTGGTTGGCGAATATAAGGGAATAAAGGTTGCAACCAGTTCGCTTGACCAAGTTGCAGGCATCACGGGTGCTGGCGTAGTTAGGGAAGGCTTGATGAGTGAAACTACTGGAACGGCTCTTGCTGTTTGTGCGTTAACCGACACCTTCCCGCCATATTATGAAGGAATAAAAGTTCCCGCACACTACGTTAAAAAAGGCACTTATTGTTTACTTATGTGGGCACCAACTGCGGGCGCGGTATTAGAGTGGTATAAGCGCACCTTCTGCGACGGCTTAGACTACAGAAAAATCGACGAATTAGTTGAGGCTGTTCCCGTTGGTAGCGAGGGAGTAATAGCTCTTCCACACCTCTGCGGAACGGTTATGCCCGAGAATAACTCTAACGCTAAAGGCGTGTTCTTTGGAATTGAACTTAAACACGGCAAAGGTCATTTTGTGAGAGCGATTATGGAATCGGTTGCGTATATGATAAGAGAATACGTTGACTTTATGAAAGTTCCCGTAAAAGAAATTCGCTCAATGGGCGGCGGTGCTAAAAGTAAAGTTTGGTGCGAAATTAAGAGCGGCGTTCTAAATAAAAGGATAGTTACCTTAAAACAAAACGAAACGGCTTGCCTTGGAAGCGCGATGTTTGCGGGCGTTGGTATCGGCGCGTTTAGTAGCGTTATCGAGGCTGCGGAAAAAATCGTTGCAACCGATAAGTCTTACGAGGTCGCTGATTCTAAGTATCAACCTATCTACGAAGACTACAAGAAAAAAGAAAAGAAACTAATGGAGATTTTTAGGTAGTAAAAAGCCGAAGTCGCTGACTTCGGCTTTTTTTATTATTGATTTCTAAACTGCTTTGGGCTCATTCCCGTCTGCTTTTTGAAAAATCTAGTAAAATAATGTATACTTTCAAAGTTAAGTTCTTCTGCAATCTCGGTAAAGGTTTTATCGGTGTTTAGAATTTTTCGCTTAGCAGCGTCTAGTTTTTTATCGGCAACGTACCCGCTAACAGTCTTTCCAGTACCCGCCTTAAACTCACGGCACAAGGTGGAGCGGTTGGTTCTAAAAATAAACGCGAGTTCGTCAAGCGTGATTTTCTCCTTGTAGTTATCATCAATATATTGTATAACTTCTGCAACCGATAACCCGCCTGATAGGGGTGACGTTTCCTCAACTTCCGACTGTTCGTTAAACTTTCTTGTTAAACTTATTAAAAAATATTCCAAAAGATTTTTAAGCATCTGTTCAGCACCAAACGGCGGGTGTTTTTTCTTTTTCATATCGTAAACAGGCACGTCGTAAGGCGGGGCAAAGACGTTACGCCCTTCCTTTACGATTTCCGCAAGTTTTTTAACTTCTGGGTCGGAAAGAAGAATAGGGGACTTTGCAAAGGGGGAAAGATCTCCCGAAGAGCAATCAAACCCTATTATGATAACGGTAGGGGTGGTGCTACCCACGCACGTTAAAGAATGGAATTCGTTGGCTCTATGAATAATCATTTGGTTCTTTCTTAAAAGCCCTGAATATTCCTCGCTTATAACTTGCAACTTTCCGCCCGCAACGAATAGAAGTTCGTAAAAGGGGTGGCGGTCCTTTTCTGTGTGAAAGGACTCTGGAAACTCGAAAAAGTGCACGTTGGCAATTCCCGAAACGCTTATAGAATTTTCTAATTTTTTCAAAATAAATTTCATACCAAGAATTATACAACAAGCGAATGTGTTTGTCAATAAATAAATTTACGATTGTGCAAAAATTATTGACGATTTGGTAAAGACAAAATTTTCCTTTAACGATATAATTAAAGAAAAAAACAAAAAAGGAGATATTTATTATGCAAAGAATATGTATCCCTGATCACGAATATCAGGAAAGAATCGCAAAAGCAGCAAAACTCGTTGCTGCAAAAGGACTTGACGCAATGCTCGTAGTATCAACTGAGAGTGACTACGCTAACGCAAGATACTTCTCAGGATTTTGGCCACTATTTGAAAGGGCAGGCGTGTTAATCGGCGCTAGCGGAAAAGCTGTTCTTCTCGTAGGACCTGAATCTGCAATTTTTGCTAAAGACTTTGGTAAGATTGACAAGGTTATGGTACTTAAAGAATTCCGTGAATCTGCTGACCCTGCATATCCCGAACTCGTACCCGATACCTTCAAGATGGCTTTTGATTACGTTGGCGCAACTGGTGAAAACCTCAAAATCGGTCTTGGTAGCTACGTTGAATGCACTCTTCCCATTATGGAAGGCTTAAAAGATACTTTCCCCAAGGCAGAAATTTCTATTTGCAGTGACATTATGGTTGCTCTCCGTTCAATCAAGTCTGAAAACGAACTTGCTTGTATCAGAGAGGGCTTTAGAATTGTAGAACTCGCTACTGACGAGGTTGTTAA
>JAFQLO010000040.1 GCA_017414525.1 Clostridia bacterium
AGGCAATCGCTCAAGCAAACGTAGGCAGAAAGTTTATTCTTGATAAGATGCTTGAAGTTATCGATAAGCCCAGAGCAGAACTTTCTCCGTACGCTCCCAGAATTATTACCTTCTCTATTGATCCAGAAAAGATCGGTGACGTAGTTGGTAAGCAGGGTAAAGTAATCAACAAAATTATTGAAGAAACTGGCGTTAAGATTGATATTGAAGACGACGGAAGAGTAAACATCGCAACCGTTGGCAACGCTGAAAATGCAGAGAGAGCAAAAGCAATTATCCTCTCTATTGCAAAAGATCCTGAAGTTGGCGATATGTTTATTAGCGAAGTCGTAAGAATTCTTCCTAAAGTTGGTGCATTCTGTGAACTCGCTCCTGGTAAGGACGGACTTATTCACATCAGCAAGATGAGCGAAAAGAGAATCCAATCGGTTGAAGAAGTTTTGCATATCGGCGATAAGGTTAAAGTTGAAATCATCAAGATCGGTGAAAAGGGAATAGACCTTAAACTTTTAGAAATCGTTAACGACTAATCGACTGAATTAATATGCAAGGCTAAAATGCCTTGCATATTTTTTATCTCACTTCTATGCTTTTTAGTGCGGTATCAGCATAGTAATGAATAGAGGTGAGATTAAATGACAAAACTAAATAGAAAAGTAACCATAATCACAAATTTATTATTAGTGGCAATATTCGTAACCGTAAGTGCGTTTATGTTTATTCCTGAGAATATTTTACCTATATCGGGCGATAATAGCGCTAGTGCAATCTACAACGGAGATAGGCAAAAACGTCGTGTATCGCTGATGTTTAACGTTTACGAGAACACGGAAATAGTCAACGGCATTCTTGACGTGTTGAATAATTACGGCGCAAAGGCAACGTTTTTCGTCGGCGGTTGTTGGGCTGACGATAACGAAAAAACGTTGAAAAGAATAGCCAGCGAAGGACACGAAATAGCAAATCACGGTTATTTTCACAAAGATCATAAAAAGTTAACCGAGGAACAAAACGAGCAGGAAATATCCTTAACGGGGCAAGTACTAGAAGCTCTTTCAGGAGTTAAACCGACCTTGTTTGCTCCGCCTTCTGGCAGTTTTTCCGATCTCACCTTAGAGGTCGCAAGTAGACTTGGCTATAAGGTGATAATGTGGTCAAAGGATACTATCGACTGGCGTGATAGTGATAAAACGCTTATATATAAGCGTGCGACTAACGGTATCGAAAATGGGGATTTGGTGCTTATGCACCCTAAAAAAGTTACTCTTGAAGCGTTATCTAATATTATAACTAATTATAAATCGTTAGGTTTTGAACTGGTAACGGTTAGTGAAAATATATCATAAAACGGAGAGAATTATGAAGATATATAAAAAATTCAATAACGGACTTAAAGCGGTTATAAATAGAATGGAGGGGCTTTATTCCGTTTCCTGTGGTATAATGGTTAAAACTGGCAGTATTAACGAAACGGAAGAAGAAAACGGAATATCGCATTTTATCGAGCACGTTATGTTTAAAGGAACTAATTCTCGTTCAGCGTTTGAAATTTCCGATAGAATTGATAGTATAGGTGCGCAGATTAACGCTTATACGGCAAAAGAACTCACTTGTTATTACACCAAGTCCACAAAAGAACGCCTTAAAGACGCTATGGAAGTTCTATCTGATATTTTCTTCAACTCCGTATTCGATAAGAACGAATTAGAAAAGGAAAAAGGCGTTGTTCTGGAAGAAATAAATATGTGTGAAGATACGCCAGAAGAAATATGTTTTGACCTTCTATCTAAGAGTTATCACGGCGAGCAAGGACTAGGAAGAACTATTTTAGGTAGAGCTAAAAACATTAAGCGTTTTACTAAGGAAGACGTCGTTAAGTATATGGACAAGTATTATACGGCTGACAATGTGGTAATATCAGTTGCTGGTAACGTTGACCTTGATGAAACCACCGCTATGATAGAGGAACTCTTCGTTAATAAGTTCTCTAATAAGAAAAGCGCAGAGCAAAAAACTTTCGTTAAGGAGCAACCGAAGAACCTTTATAAGAGCAAAAAAATTGAACAAACGCACGTGGGAATCGCTATGCCTGGCGTTTCACTTGCCGACGAGGACGGCGATGCGTTAAGTATAGCAAACACCGTTTTAGGCGGGGGAATGAGTAGCAGATTGTTCCAAAAAATCAGGGAAGAATTAGGGCTTGCATATAGCGTTTATTCTTATCCATCAAGTTATAAAGACGAGGGCGTTTTGGAGATTTACGCAGGCGTAAACACCGCGCTTAGAGACCTAGCCGTCGAGGCTATTGCGGAGCAAATGCGCAAGATTAAAAAGGACGGAATAACTGAGTCGGAATTCTTTAGGGCAAAAGAACAGTTAAAGAGTTCTACTATGTTTAATAGGGAAAGCACTTCATCTCAGATGCTCGTTCACGGCAAATATTTGATTTATCTTGACAAAGAATTTGACTATGACGAAAGGGTTAAAAAGTTCGATAAACTTACTCTTTCGGACGTTAATAAAGTTATTGATAAATACTTTGATATTGAAAAGGCGGCAACTGCAACTATCGGCAGTAAACGCACCCCGATAAAAATATAATTTAATAAATGATAGACTTTTCGCTTTGCGGAAAGTCTTTTTTTTACGCCTATAAACATATATATAAATTATGAAAAGTACGAGGATTGTAGCGGGGCTAATATTGATTTTTTCCTGCTTGTTTACCATATTTGTAGGTAGGGAAAAACTTCTTGAAGAAAAGAGCGTAGAACCGCCAAAAGAGTATAAAGGAATTATTTCCGTGTGGCAAGTTGATAGCTTTGAGGGTGGTATAGGCTCTAGAAAACAATTCCTTCTAAAGATGGCTAAAAAGTTTGAAAAAAAGCACGACGGATTGCTCGTTTTAGTTAGCGATTATACGGCTGACGGCGTGCGTGAAAACCTTAAAAACGGAATTTTCCCAGATATAATTTCCTTCGGTGCTGGCACTGAGGTTTTAGGCTTTTCAGAACTTAATATAAGCGTTAATTTTAAGGGCGGAAAAGTGGGGGATAAACAGTATGCAATTCCGTGGTGTAGGGGCGGTTACGCTTTTTTTGGAAATCCTCAACTAATCGAGGAGATTACTAATGAATTTGATACTCTTTCTGTCTCGCATAACGGGGGGATAGAACCCTTTATTACCCTTATCGAAGAGGGCGTTTCGGTCAAGGATTTTACCGTTAAAAAACCGCTTGATAATTACGTGGATTTTTTGTCGGGAAAAAGCAAAATTATGCTCGGAACGCAGAGGGATTTAGCTAGATTTAATAGTCGTGGATTTGAGGTTTTAATTAAGCCTTTAACAAAGTTTAACGACCTTTATCAATACGCCGTTATAACGTCAAAAGAGCAAACCAAAAAAGAGTTATCCCAAGAATTTTTGGAGTTTTTAATTTCCTTTGAAGTGCAAAAAGAACTTTATTCAATCGGAATGTTTTCTCCCTATTATTCGGTGGTTACCGATAACGCGCAGTATAACCTTATGCAAAATCAAAAAGAGTTTTCTACCTTGTCGCCGTTTATGAAAAGTGAAGAACTATTAGAACTTCATCGTGTTGCAAAAGAGGGAATAATGGGAAATCAAGACGCTTTAAATAAAATAAAAAAGATAGTCATATTACCTTGAAAATTTGTAAAAAATATAGTAGAATGTTATAAGGAGCCGTATGGTATTCAAAGAGTTGGTAGAAAATATTGCTCTTCGCACGATTAGTTTTGACGAACCTATGAAAAAGCACACGTCTTTCGGTGTTGGGGGAACTGCTGATTATTATGCGGAAGTGGATAGTCTATACTCGTTAAACGCTCTTATTAATCTTGCAAAAGAATGTAAGATAAATTATAAGGTTCTGGGTGCTGCTACTAACGTGTTAGTTTCTGACGATGGATACCGCGGACTTATTATTACCACCAAAAGAATTAACGACGTTTTCTTTAAAAGAGACTGCGTGCAGGCTATGGCTGGTGCAACCATAGAAAAACTTTTGCGGTTTAATTTTGAGCATAGGCTTTCTGGGCTTGAGGCGTTATCTGGACTTCCCGCAACCGTTGGAGGTGCAATCGTTATGAACGCCAGCGCGTTTGGTAAAGAGATTTCCGAAAACGTTGTTGAGGTGCATACTCTCGCGGACGGAAAGATTAAAAAATACTATAAACCCGAGTGTAAATTCGGTTACAGAAATAGTAGGTTTTTAAAAAGTAAAGAAACTGTCGTTTGTGCAATTTTTAAGTTTGAAAGTTCAGGTAGGGAATCTATTTCAACCCGTCAGAAGATTTATCTTGATTTAAGGAAAGAAAGACAACCCGTTGGCAGGTCGTGTGGTTCGGTGTTTAAGAATCCGCAAGGTCAAAGCGCGGGTGAGATTATTGATAAGTGTGGGCTCAAAAATTTAGAAATAGGCGGGGCGAGAGTTTCTGATAAGCACGCGAATTTCATCGTCACTTCCACTGGGTGTACTGCGAAAGACGTGGTGAGTTTAATAAA
>JAFQLO010000041.1 GCA_017414525.1 Clostridia bacterium
AGTAGCTCAGCTTATCAACCTGAACAAAGGGCGCCAGATAGGTGTCGAAAGAGGAGAAAGCCTGTGCGCCGGCCCATTCGTTCTGCATAATGCCCAGGAAGTTGACCATCTGGTTGCAAAGGGTGGAAAGGTGACCTGCTGGAGAAGAGGTAATTTTACCAGCAACGCCGCCTAAGCCCTCTTTAATAAGTTGACGGAGTGACCAACCTGCACAGTAACCAGTAAGCATAGAGAGGTCGTGAATGTGAATATCAGCGTTTCTGTGAGCATCACCGATTTCATCATCGTAAACCTCAGAAAGCCAATAGTTAGCGGTAACTGCACCACTGTTAGAAAGAATAAGACCACCGACAGAATAAGTTACGGTAGAGTTTTCTTTAACACGCCAGTCAGCAACCTTCAAATAATCGTCGACAACCTTCTTATAGTCAACGAGCGTTGAACCGATATTA
The DNA here is from genome assembly GCA_017414525.1 of Clostridia bacterium. GTDB lineage: Bacteria > Bacillota > Clostridia > Christensenellales > Borkfalkiaceae > UBA1259. Next base: position 453 of record JAFQLO010000041.1, read on the forward strand.
CGAACTTTTTCCCTCTGTTTACGATAAAGAATGTAACTTTTAGCAATCTCAACGTAACCAGCTTGAATGAGAACGACTTCGGCACTATCCTGAATATCTTCCACGTTGATAACGTTGTTCTTTATCTTCTTGGAAAAATCAGCAGACACGCGAAGTGCGAGCATATTCAAAATGTCAGCAGTGTAATCAACTTGCTTTGCGTTAAACGCTTTAGAAAGTGCAGTAGTAATCTTACTCATATCAAATTCTACTAACTTTCCGTCTCTTTTTCTTACTTGAAACATATTTTATCCCTCCGTTTAAATCAATATCTTTTGTGAGCCTCATAACTATACCACAACATTATATGCTTTGTCAACGCTTTTACGCCATATTTTGGGAAAAATTTTTCCATCAACCACAAGATATTGTGTTTGATGATAATATCAGCAAAATCAATAAAAACGCGCGTTTTATTAGTAAAACAGTAACGATTTAACCATTAAACAAAGAAAAACTCCCGACAAAGCCGAGAGTTTTTATGCCCTATTTCGCAATTATTGCAAGAAAAATTTCTTAAACAACAATACCCAAACAAAGTCGATCCAACCGAAAACTACACCACTGGGGATAGTTACGAGAATACAAATAATAAGTCTTAATAATCCTCCCTTTTTAAGCCAAGTTGACCATCTTACCAAAATCTCAACAACCCAGTTAACACCAGGAATGAGTAGTAAAATTAATTGAACCAAACGGCTCTGTTTGTTAAACCACGTCATAAATTTGCCCTCCTAAAACATTAATATAATATATATTATAGCGAAACCGCATATAACCGTGAATAACTTGCAATTAAATTGTACCATGAAACTTACAATTTGTACATACCTAAATTGAAAAAAACGCAAAAAATTTTAATAATTATAAAAGCCGTTAAATTCAGTTGCAATTATTTTAAAAATGTATTAAAATAGTTTGCGACCAAAGGACGGAGAGGTGTCAGAGTGGTCGAATGTGCACGCTTGGAAAGCGTGTGTACGGAAACGTACCGGAGGTTCAAATCCTCTCCTCTCCGCCAAAAAGAGAAAGAGTGCCAAAAGGTACTCTTTTTCTATTTGGTTGATATTGTTGTTGATGGAGAGGATTTGAGTGGGGAAGAAATCGGCACGTGCCGATTTGTCCGCTTTAGATACCCCATATACCTGTTTTAAATTTTAGCGGACTAAACAGTCCAGTGGACTGTTTACTGGGGCGCCCTCGCAAAGAGGCAAATCCTCTCCTCTCCGCCAAAATAGGAAAGAGCAGATTTTTCTACTCTTTCTTTGTTTTACTTAATAAAATTAATACGGTGAGAACACGTTTCGTTCTAAGCCTTGATTGTTTTATTGCAAGTTGGTATTTTCATATTTTCTCCACCAGTTGCGCTACACGCTATCCACTCAACGTTGTTGCCGTCGCCCTCGTAGAGAAATTCACTGCCGACCGTCCCTCTAAAGTTACACGAGCACACGACTAATTTCCCTTTGACGTGTTTTATTGCGGTTGACTTTTTCATACCCATTAGTTTGTTGTTGAAAAAGTCGCAGTTAATCATTCTTGTATTATTTGAAATTAAATATCCTATTTCTGCGGTATCAGCATAACAGCCGTCTAAAACGTTTTCTCCGCCCACCATATCAAATGATATTGAACCATCGAGCATTTCAGGTATATCGTTTTGGTATTCTTTAATTTCATCTTCTCCATAAACACCGTTTGAAAGTTTCATCTTTCTATCAGCGTAAATATTCGACCAATCTTTAACGGAAATATTCCTTGGCGGAACTGTTCCACTCCACAAATGGCATCTAGTAATTCTATTGGCACTACCTAACATTCTCATTCCTATAGTATAGTCCACCACTATGCAATCGTTAAAATGTGCGTCGTGTCTATTTGAATATATGCCGATATTGCCGTTTAATCCTTTCATCGTACATTTACAGTAGACGTTGTTACATATAAGTTCATAAATATGTCCACCCCTATCGCCACCTATATGTAGTCCAAATTTCTTGCCGTTATGAAGAGCGGTATTAGTTATGGTAAAATGATGTGCATTCGTAATTGACAAACAACTTGCCTTTCCTGCGCCGTCAATATCTCCGCCACGAATGAAAAGCCCCAAGTTATCGTACACACTGCCGTCCTCGTTAAATAAAGTTAGCGCATGATAGTTGCCTTTTGCCGAATATTCAATAATAAAGTCCATTTCCTCGACGGCAATTAGTCTTGCCGCAGGATGCATTTCCAAAGAACATCTATTCGTAATAAATATTGTTTTAGAAATATAATAATCTCCTTTTGGAATGCATAATACGCCGTTCTCCGTCGCATCTATCGCGCGCTGAATACGAAAAGAATCGCTTTCTTCCCCCTTTAATCTAGGGAAATCTTTTAAGTTAGTATCGTACATAATTTACTCCTTGTTAAAAATTCATAAGCACTATCGCCACTACGCCTAAAATAATGCCGAATAGTTGTTTTTTCGTTAGTTTATCCTTAAAAATCATAACGCCCACCAAGGACGATAAAATGATTGAGCCACCCGAATACACGGGAAAAAAGAAAGTTCCATCTATAATGGTTAACGCGTAATTGTTAAGCCATTGAAAAAGCGCTAAAATTCCACCGACCAGGGCAATATAAATAAAAATCTTAGGATTAAATTTCGTTGCTTTTCCCTCTTCTCTCTTTTTGTCGGATAAGCGCAATATAAAATATATAACAAGCGTTAAACAGAACGCAAAAACGTACGAAGAAGATATAAACGCCTCACGCTCTACTGCATAAATGGAAGTATTAAAAATCTTTTGAGTAACGCCTATAGCGCCGTTAGATAACGACGCAAGAATCGTAAAAATTAGCCATCTTTTGTTTATCTTGTCCCCACTATTTACATCGTTCACACAAATAATAGTTACAATAGTCAATATGATTCCAATAATGCGGTAAACTGACAATTCTTCGTCGTAATAAAAATACGACACCAACACGGGAATTACCATACTTAAATTTACCGTCATAACGGTCAGCGAAACGTTCCCAATCGATAATGCTTCCGTATAAAACAATTGAAACGCAACGGTAAAAAACGCAAAAGCACTTGCAAATATCCAGACTGAAGTGGAACAGCCTATTATTTTAAACAAAAATAATACTGCCACAACCATGAAAACGCCAGCGTTAAAAAACACCACGTCTTTATGCCCTTTTAAAATTCGCCTTGACGCACTACTTTGAACACCAACTTTTGCAGTTGCTAACGTAGATAACGTTAATAAAAGAAAATATTCCATTGCCTTATTCCGTTTTTACGTATATTATAATACACTTTTTATCTTTTAACAATGGGATTTTTTGATACAAATATAGACTTTTCTGATATTTTATGTTACAATACATTAGTCATATAACGGAGGCTACTATGAAAGATAATACTCTTTTTGAAACTAAAACTTTTCTACGCTCGGGCGATGAAGTTGGAATGTATTATTGTGGCAAACGGATAAAAACTATAAACCATAAATACGGGCCAGAAATTAGAAATCACTTTCTCTTTGTTCTAGTTAACGAGGGGGAAGCAAATTTTTATCAAAACGGGCGTATTGTTCACTTGAAAGCACACGACCTTTTAGTTATGTGCCCTGGAGAGAGAATTTATTATGAGGCAAAGTCGCCGTGGAGCATTCAATGGCTTGGTCTTTACGGAAACGCCGTGAATAAATACATGGACGTTTTATCGATAAACGGCAAAAACCCCATAATTCACTTAAAGCATTTTCGTGAAGCAGAAACGATTATGGATAAAATATATTCTACTGCCGAAGACTGTTCAGAGTGCTCTGAGGCAATGCAAATTGGATTAATCTACCAGTTTTTCTCCATACTTCTTCAAAACCAAAAGAATATAAACTCACAGGATATCGTTGAGAGTGCAATGAGAATCATCGACTATAATTTAAACACGGAGATTACAGTTGAGGAAATTTCTAATACCCTTCATATCGATCCAAGCCATTTGACTAGAGTTTTCAAAAGTAGCGTTGGAATTTCGCCAAAACAATATATGCTAAACAAAAAAATAGACCTAGCAAAAACATTGCTTACCGAAACATCGGCGTCAATTTTTGACGTAGCACAATCGGTTGGATACCCCGACCAACTATACTTTTCTAGAATTTTTAAAAAGAAAGAGGGGCTTTCCCCCTATAAATACCGCAAGCAAAATACGGTTCAAATTAATAATAACCGAAGCAACTAACGCATCAATACTTTTTTAATTGGCTGAACCTTTCAACTCTTCTCGTTACTTGACAGAGAATTTACTGCGTGATAGAATATTAAACGAGGTGCAAAATGAAAATATTATCTATCGGAAACAGTTTTTCTCAAGATGCGCAAAGATATCTTTTTAACCTAGCAAAGCACGAGGGCGTTAGCCTTACTACCGAAAACTTATATATAGGCGGTTGTTCGCTTGAAAGGCATCATAAAAATATGCTAGAAAACAGCCCCTCTTACACGCTGGAACTAAACGGTCAATCAACTGGTGTTTTGGTCACGATGAAACAAGTTCTTGAAAGCGTTGCTTGGGACGTGATAACTTTGCAACAAGCAAGTTACGCGAGCGCAAAATTGGAAACTTATTTTCCGTACATAGAAGAACTTGCTAGTTACGTTAGAAGTATTCGTCCTGATGCTAAAATATTTATTCACGAAACTTGGGCGTACGAAGATGACAGCGAAAAAATCCGTGCTACCGAGCGTTATAACACGGCAAAGGAAATGCTAACCGATATACAAAAGTGCTACAAAACCGTAGCGGAAGCTATTAACGCTGACGGAATTATTCCGAGCGGAACCGCTATGTATAAGGCAATAGAACTTGGCATCGGAAAAATTCAAAGAGATACCCTCCACGCCTCTTTAGGTGCGGGGAGATATTTGTTAGCCCTTACTTGGTATAAAACCTTAACCAATAACGACGTTACTTTTAACACCTTTAACGGTTTTAACGAGCCTGTTACCGACCGCGAGAGAGAAATAATCATAAAAGCGGTAAACGAAGTAGTTAAATAATTTCAGAGGAAAATTCAAAAAATGAATGGTTCATATATAAACTGCCCATGGATAGAGTGCGAACCTGTTAAGGAACGCGACCAAGTGGTGACTTATAAAAAATGCTTTTCTATTAGCAAAGAAATAAAAAAAGCCACGCTAACAATTACTGCTTGCGGGGTTTTTTACGCGACTCTTAACGATAAAAGGGTAAGTATGCCTATGTCACCAGGGTTTGATTGCTACCCTGATAGACTTCCCTTCCTCGTTTACGACGTTACAGATAAGATACGGAGTGAAAACACCATATCCGTATCTGTTGCGCGCGGGTGGTATGGCTGGTACGATTGGCAGGAAAAGATTAAAGATAACGTTATCAACCGAAGATTGAAAGCTGAACTTGAACTGGAATTTACCGACGGTCAAAAAAGTTTAATCACAACAGACGACTCTTGGGAAATTTTTAATAGCCGCTGCCTAAAATCTGATATTTATAACGGCGAGGAATACGACGCTAACGTAGAAGAAGAAAAAATCGGCTATGCAAAGGTTGTTAAAGAAGATATAAACGCGCCCCTTATCCCCTTTGACGGAGAAAATATATTAGAACACGAAAGGCTCTCCCCTATACGCACGATAATTACACCGAAGGGTGAATTCGTTTTAGATTTTGGGCAGAACTTAACAGGTTACGTGGAAATCAACGTCACCGCGAAAAAAGGCGAAGTTATAGAAATATCTCACGCAGAAACACTCGATAAAGATGGTAATTTTTACACGGACAATTACCGCGAGGCTAAAGCAAAACTCATTTACGTTTGTAAGGACGGCGAGCAGACTTATAAGCCTATGCACACTTTCTTTGGTTTTCAATATATCCGTCTTGATAAAAAGCCTGAAAACGTCAGCGCAGATAACTTCACGGCAATAGTCGTTCACTCGGATATTAAGAGAACTGGACACTTTGAGTGTTCAAATCCATTACTTAATAAATTTTTCAACAACGTTATTTGGGGACAAAAGGATAACTTTTTAGACGTTCCAACAGATTGCCCTCAACGTGACGAAAGACTTGGCTGGACGGGTGATGCAAGAGCGTTCTGCAAAGCTGCCGTTCACAACTTCGACTGTGAAAAGTTTTTTACTCGCTGGCTTAAAATGGTTAAGAACGAACAGCGTGTTTACGGCATCGTTCCCACGATAGTTCCAAACTCTTCTGGTAAAGGCGGGCTTTCAACAGGCTGGGCGGAAGCCGCCGTGTTCTGCCCGTGGGAAGTTTATAAAACGTATGGTAACAAGGAAATTCTAATCGACCAGTTCGATTCTATGGTTACGCACGTTGAATCGGTGCTTAACTACACACAAAACCCCAATCTTTGGATCGGCAGATGGCACTATGGCGACTGGTTAGGACTAGACGCACCAGAAGGCAGTTACGTTGGAAGTTCAAATAGAGATCTTATCGCATCGGCATTTTTTGCCCGCTCGGTTGAAATAGTAGTTAAGGCTGGCGAAATTATCGGTAAAGACGTTTCTAAATACGCCGAATGGTATAAAAACATTAGAAAAGAGTTCATAAAAACTTTTAACGACCTAAAAACGCAGACCGAGTGTTCACTTGTTCTTTGCTTTAATTTAACTGACGAACAGGAAAAGGTTAGCGCAAAACTCGTTGAAATTATTAAAAATTGCGGCAACCACTTGCAGACTGGATTTATAGGCACGCCCTATCTCCTCCACGCACTCTCCAAAAATGGTTATTCGGAAGTTGCTTATTCTCTTCTTTTAAGGGAAGAATTCCCCTCTTGGTTATATTCCGTTAAATGCGGTGCGACCACCGTTTGGGAACACTGGGATAGCAGAAACGAAAAGGGCGAGTTCTGGTCACCCGATATGAACTCCTTTAACCATTACGCTTACGGAGCGGCGGTAGACTGGTTATACGGCGTCGCTGCGGGAATAACCCCTAAAAAAGCGGGATTTGAAGAAATTACTATTGCCCCCACCGTTACAAAACAACTCGACTATCTTAGTCTCTCTCTTGAAACTAGACGAGGCGAGGTTTCCGTCAAGTGGGAGCACGTCGAGGGTGGCGTTAAGTACACGATAAAAACCCCGACTTTCACCGAACTTATTATAAACGGCGAAACGATTCCCCTCGAACAAGGCGAATACGTTTTAGTAAAATAATCAATAAAAAATTTATCAAAAAAGCACCCCGATTGGGGGTGCTTTTAATTTTAAGATAATTTTTTATTACTTAAACGATAACTTTTCTTAACCACTCTAGCGTGCAGTTTACCATATGCTTGCCAGTTTCCTCGCTCGCTTCAGTCGCACTTTTTGCAAACCATTCGGTGTTGCGTTCACAACGGCTAAGGTCCACTAGTTCAGGATAAGTTCCCATCATAAGGCTAGTTTCCCATTTTCCTGCGTGGTCAAATCCTCCGCACTTAATTTGCGCGTCTGCACCGATAAGAGGTATAACCTTTATGTAAGAGAATGGATCGTCTTCACTACCCATATCTTCGTAATAGGAGGCATAGGCATCGCTACCCCACCAACCTTTTCCGAGCTTGTTTTCCATATACTCCATAGTTACCTTTTTTGCAGCCTTATGGCAAGCAATAGTCATAGGCATCAATCCTGCGCCCTCCGTTTGGTGGTGAGCAACGAGATATATGTTTTTATGCCCCGCATCAATCATGGACTTTAAAATATAGTATAAATAGTTTACGTAAGCGTCTTCATCTACGTGGAAGTGGCTAGGCTTTGGAGCGCATACAGCGTATGATGCCACACCATACCAAATGGGCGGGCAAACAACGATTTCCTTTTCCTTTTCTAGTTCTCTTAAGCAACCAGTAATAACGAGGGTATCCGTACCGCACGAAGCGTGACGAGCGTGATACTCCAACGTGCCGATAGGAATAACGAAGGGAACTTTGCGATCTACCGCATCTTGGATTTCATCGTATAACATTTCAACCATTTGCATTGTATTATTCTCCTATATGTTTAATTAGTTGAATTATATATGAAAAATCAACAAAAGTCAAGGAACAATGTGAAAAAAATTAAAGTATTAAATAGTTCTCATATCAATTCACAACACCCAAGAAAAAAAGACGGAAACAATCCGTCTTTTTTTCTTGGCGCACCGTAAGAGACACAGCTACACTTCGTTACGCTGGCAAAGCCGAACTGTTTGTTTTTCTGCTTTATTCCGTTATCTCATACTTCCTAAAACAAACAGTTCTCTCTTCTTTTCTTGGCGCTTAGAGATACTCCTCCGCTTCGCTACGGAGCCCTCGTCCATCTCTGCTTGTCCGTCATTTGTCGGGCGAACTACGTTCTCATCTCTTACGGTGTGCCTTTAAAACATAAAAAGCAAGGGAAAAACCCTTGCTTTTTATGTTGGCGCACCGTAAGAGATTCGAACTCCTGGCCTTCGGTTCCGTAGACCGACGCTATATCCAGCTTAGCTAACGGTGCATATTTTTAACTCGCCTCTCTTGATAGCCTATCTATTGTATAACAAATTTTTTCGTTTGTCAAACTAATATTAAACTTAAAATCAACTTTTTTCACTTTATAATATTTCTCGACACCTTTGACACTAATAAATAGTATCACTAAATATGTTGCAAACTATATTTAACATAATGTATAATTTACTTAAGATTGAAAGGAGAAATAAAATGGATCTCAGCAATAAAATAAAGAATTACCGCAAAGAAAATGATTTAACACAACAAGATTTAGCCGATAAGTTATTTGTTTCTCGATCTCTAATCGCAAAATGGGAACAAGGACGAGGATTGCCCACTGCGGACGTACTTGAAAAGCTCGCAGACCTTCTTGATGTTTCATTTAACGAACTAATCAGCGAAAAAGACGAAAAAACGGTTGCAATAGAAACTAACCACAATATAAAATCGCAAAAAAGGTTCTTCCTTTTAATTTCTATTCTTTCTTGTATTATGCTATTAACCATGAGCGCCTTTTTCGTTTCCTATATAAACGACTTAAACGGCAAAAACAACGAAGATGTAAACTCAAATGCTAAAACTAAAATAGCCCATGCTTTCATTTATCACACGGCAAAAGTTGACGAAAAAAATTTATACATCAACTATTTAGGAGATCCGTTTTCTTTTGACGTAACTTTTCCATTGAATGAAAAAGATGATCCTTCGGATTTTCGCCCAGCCGTTTATACTAGAGATGGTAAGTACGTTCCCCTATCATTCGTTAGGAGTGGGCAAAAATTAAAATCCTATATCTCTTACTATTCTACTGAAAAGGATGATCATTACGAAAACAAATTGTTAAATTTTGAAACAATTTTTATAATCGACGATTATATGGAAGGCGATAATTACATTAAAGGTTTTTTCTTATCTACGATTCCATACGATGGCGAAAAAGCGCCTATAAACAAGCCCGAATTTGGTTATGAGTTTGACAACAATTATAATTTCAACGGGACGACAATCTCATTAGTTACAGCTTTTCCTTATGCTTTATTTGTTGATGGATACCAAGGAAATGAATTTTCTGGTTTGACTTGGTGTAGAAGAGAGTATCCAACAAAAACAAGAGATTACACCACGCCTTACGGCGACGTCTACAAAGAAGGATATAAAATCCCCATAACTCTTGATCGCAATATTCAAACTTTATTTGTTTACGCTCTCGACGACTCACAAAAAGGATTTTTCGAGTACAGCAAACTTACCAAAGAAAAAAATTCAACTTCGCTGACAGCTAAAAGAATTCAACCTAAATTTTTCGATGAAACATACATTGATCACTCTTTTGAATATGAATTAGAAATAATTGCTAATTTTACAGGTTGTTCGTACGTTATAGAAGAATGGGGCGTGAATAACACACCTATAAAAACCACCGAAGGCTTTTATCTGTCGAAAATAAAAAACCAACCGCATTCAGGTATCTTTTATTTAGATGAAAAAACACGTTTTATACGCCTCATTTTTGAAGACGGTACACTAACCACAGCGTATGTTGTTGGCGACCACATACCCGTTCCAGAATTACAACCTTCAGGATTTGTCACAAACGGTCCTTTCGCGATTTTTTAACATAGACATATACATGTTCTACCATTACTAATAATCTATCGAAAATGCTTTTAAAGGGAAAAACTCGGTTACCTGCCGAGTTTTTCCCTTTAATTCTATCATTTATTTCAAAACTGCCTTAATTCTTCTTATTCCGCTTGACGAGCTCTCTTCCTTTTTAATCTTGAAAGTTCCGAGTTCTTTGGTGTTCTTAACGTGAGGTCCACCGCAAATCTGCTTATCAACGCCGTCAATCGTATAAATTGAAACGATTTGGTCGTCAGAATCAGCGTTAAACACGCCGTATGCACCGGCAGCCACTGCGTCAGAATATTTTTCTTCCGTCTTAACAACGTCAATACCCTTAGCGATAACGTCGTTAACGAAGTTTTCAAGTTCTGCTAATTCTTCAGGAGTCATCTTGTGATCCAAATTGAAGTCAAAACGGAGTCTTTCTTCGGTAATGTTTGAACCTTTCTGTTCGGTACCAGTACCAAACATTTTGCGGAGCCCTGCGAGCATAATATGAGTTGCGGTGTGATACTTAATAGTAGTTTCACTCTGCTCGGTTAAACCGCCCTTTGCCGCCTGAGCTTGCGCTTTAGAAAGTTCTTGGTGTGCCTTAAACGCCTCGTTAAAGCCTGCCTCGTCAACGGTGAGTCCCTTTTCCGCAGCAAGCTCAATGGTGAGCTCTAAGGGGTAACCAAAGGTGTCATACAATCTAAACGCTTGTTTTCCGGAAATCATCGTTTCTGGAATATAAGAAGGGTCTTTTTCTTTCATAAACGCATTCTTTCTTTCCATACCGATAATGCATTTATCGAACTCTTTAAGACCAGCAGCGAGTGTTGCTTCGAACTTCTTGATTTCTTTTAGTATTTCATCTAAGATATAATCTTCTTTTTCAACGAGTAAAGGATAAGCCTCGTCGTAAATCTTTTCAATAAATATTTTAGCAACGTCACACATAACGGTTGCGTCAACGCCGAGATTTTTGCAATATCTAATAGCACGGCGTAAAAGTCTACGGAGAATATACCCAGCACCAGTATTAGAAGGGGTTATTCCGTTTCTATCACCTATAAGCATAACCGCAGTTCTAGTATGGTCAGCGATAATACGCATAGCCTTAGTTGCATCTTCGTCCTTTCCGTATTCTTTTCCCGAAACGCTTTCTAAATGGTTAATAGCACCGATAAAAAGGTCGGTTTTATAACCGTCGTCAAGACCGTTCAAGAAGAGCAAAAGCCTATCAAGGCCAAAGCCCGTATCAACGTTTTTGTTTTCGAGTTCTGTGTATTTTCCACCCTCGAGTTTTTTATACTGCATATAAACATCGTTACCGATTTCAACGTATCTTCCACAATCGCAGTTTACGTCGCAAGTATCGCAACAAGGATTATCGTGGCGGGGATAGAACCATTCGTTATCAGGACCGCAAGGCGTTCCAACCGTTCCCTCTAATTCCCACCAGTTGTTAGACTTATCGAGATAGAAAATGTTTTCAGGCTTAATGCCGAGTTCCTTTAAGTATCCCGCAGTTTCCTCGTCCCTAGGAGCAGCGTCGTTGCCCTCGAAAACGGTAGAGCAGATTTTTTCCTTATCGAAACCGAAAACTTCCGTCAAAAGTTCAAACGACCATCTGGTTTTTTCCTTCTTAAAATAATCGCCCAAACTCCAGTTGCCCATCATTTCAAAGAAAGTGAAGTGGGTTGCATCACCAACAGAGTCAATATCAACCGTTCTAACGCAACCTTGAACGTTGCAAAGTTTAGTTCCCATAGGGTGCTTTTTGCCGAGAAGATAAGGCATAAGCGGCTGCATACCAGCGACGTTGAACATAACGCCCGTAGTACCGTCACCGATGAGCGATACTGCACCGATATTAACGTGACCGCGCTCCTCGTAAAATTTAATCCATTTTTCTCTAAGTTCTTTTGAAGTTATCATAATATCACCTTTATTTTTTGGAAAGGGTATAACCCTCTTTGCTATCCTTAACTAAGTAACCCATACTGCTGAGTTTATCTCTAAGCTCGTCGGATTTTGCCCAGTCTTTATTAGTTCTTGCCGTCCATCTTTCTTCCGCAACCGCCTTGACGTCCGCGGGAATTTCCTCAGCGTTCTTAGCGTTATATGCGTTAACTACCGCCGCCGCGTCTTCTGCGAATAAGCCTATTAGTGAATAGGTTTTTCTAATCTGGTTAACGTCTGCCGCCGCACTCTTATCATTTGCCGCAAGTTTTGCCTTAACAGCCTTAAAATAGCCGTAGAGATTGCTTATTGCAAGCGCGGTGTTAAAGTCATCGTCCATAGCCTTGTTAAACTCCGCATCAATTTCAGCGTTGCCCTCTTCAGTCTTACCAAAGGCTTTTTCCACACCGTCGATTATAGAATAGAAATCGTATAGATGTTTTTCCGCATCGGGGAAAAGATTATCGGTAACGTTAATATCTCCGCGGTAATTAGTCTGCAAGAGTGCAAACTTAATTACTTCCGCGCTATATTTATCGAGCAAATCCTTTAAGAAAAGGCTGTTACCCAAAGATTTACTCATCTTTTGACCGTTAACTTTAATTAATCCGTTATGAATCCAGAAGGCGGCGAACTGTTTGCCGGTAAGTGCCTCGGTCTGCGCGATCTCGTTTTCGTGGTGGGGGAAAATCAAATCTCTTCCGCCGCCGTGAATATCAATTTGGTCACCAAACGCCTTTCTGTTCATAGTAGAACATTCAATATGCCAACCAGGTCTGCCCTCGCCCCAAGGCGAAGTCCAACTGGGTTCACCCTCTTTAGCAGACTTCCAAAGCGCGAAGTCTAAGGGGTTTTTCTTCATCTCGTCGTTATCAACTCTAACGCCGTTCATAGCGTCCTCTAAATTTCTGTGTGAGAGTTTACCGTAAGAGGGGAAACTTTCAACCGAGAAGTAAACGTCACCTTTTTCCGTGGCGTAAGCGTGACCTTTATCAACGAGCGTTTGAACGAATGCGATAATATCGTCGATACTCTCGGTGGCTTTGAGCCAAAGTGAAGGGTCGTCAACTTTAAGCCTTGCCATCTGCTCGTCGATATTTTCAATCATCTTTTTAGCGTATTCATCGGCAGGGATACCAGTTTCGTTTGATTTAGCGATAATCTTATCGTCAACGTCGGTATAGTTCCTTGCGTAAGTAACGTCGTAGCCGATTTTTTCAAGATACTTTCTAATAATATCGTAGATGAGTGCTTGGTAAGCGTGACCGATATGCGCCTCGCCCGAAACGGTAATACCGCAAGCATACATCTTAACTTTGCCCTCTTCAATGGGCTTAAATTCCTGTTTCTTTCCCGTAAGCGTGTTATAAATTTTCATAATCTTTACCTGATTTATTTGTTTTCCTTAATTTCTTCAATCATTTTTTCTAGGTTATAAATCTTCTCTCTAAGATGGCAAATTTCCTCGTGCATAGGATCGCGTTTTTCTTGCTCAAGATCGCTAACCTTTTCGCCGTTTACCCTAACGACTATACCTGGAACACCAACTACCGTCGCGTAAGGCGGAACTTCTTTTAAGACTACCGCGCCCGCACCGATTTTCGCATATTCCCCAACGGTGAACCCGCCTAAAACTTTTGCGCCCGCACTTATCATAGCTCCCCTTTTTACGGTTGGGTGACGCTTACCAGTCTGCTTACCCGTACCGCCCAAGGTTACCCCTTGATAAATGACTACGCCTTCTTCAATCTCCGCCGTTTCGCCGATAACCACACCCGTTCCGTGGTCGATAAAAACTCCGCCCGCTATCTTTGCTGCGGGGTGAATTTCAATACCCGTCAAGAACTTTGCGAACTGACTGGTCCAACGTGCGAGAAGTTTTAATTTTATTCTATATAAAAAGTTTGCCCATCTGTGCCACGAAAGAGCCTTAACTCCCGAATAAGTAAGCCAAATTTCAAACTTACTTCTAGCAGCAGGGTCGTTTTGTTTTGCGGCGTTGATATCCGCTCTCAATCTCTTAAACATACTCTACCTTAAATAATAACATTAAACTGTTAATTTAGCAAGAATTTTAGTAGTAATTAGTAAACTTTAATTCCTCTTTGTTCAATGGTCGCCTTTAACTCTTTGGAAAAGTTTTTATCGACTACCATCATATTAACGTCAGAAAGGTCTGCAAAGGTATACGGCGTTTTTTTGTTAACCTTTGAACTATCTAAAAGCATAATAACGTTATCGGCTTTTTTAATAACGCAACGTTTAACGTCCGCCTCCGCTTGGTTACCGCAAGTAAACCCACCGATGTCTTTAATAAATCCGGTAGCAGTCATAACCGCCGTTTGAATATTGATTTTTTCTATATCGTCAATACACGAAGAGCCAACCGTTATAAAGTTGTTTTTTCTCAAATCTCCACCAAGAAGTGAAACGGTCGGTTTTTCCTTTCTTAAAATCGTTTCAGCGACCATAATGGCGTTAGTTAAAACGTAAAAACTATCGTCTGGGAGAGCCCTAGCAAAATAAGTCGTGGTCGAACCGCCGTCGATAAAAATACAACTCTTTCTCTCAACTAGTTTAACCGCCTTTTCCGCAATCTCAAGTTTTTCTGCAACGTTATAGCTAATACGCTCGGAAAAATCCGCCTCCTTCGCCCTTAAAACGCTGTCAACCGAAATCGCACCGCCTGGAATTTTTAATACGGCGTTCTGCTCCTCTAATCTAGTTAAATCACGCCTTAAAGTCATAGACGAAACGTTGGGGAAGGCGCACTCTAACTCGTGCAAAGTGACCCTACCGTTTTTATCGATAAATTCTTTTAAGTGAAAAAGCCTATCTTTCATAACTTACTCCAAAATTTTGCTTAAATTATTCTACCACGAATCGGCTAGGTTTTGCAACTGAAAGATAAAAAATAACACAACTTTTGTGAATTTTTTTCAACGATTTTCATTATTCAAACTTAATTTTCACAAATTCACCTTAAAATCATTGATTTTAATACAAAATGCGGCTATAATAAATATATTCAACGTTTAATTTTTTTACGGAGACAGATATGTTAGATTTAAGAAGAATTCAGGAAAATAAAGAAAAGGTTGCTGAACTTTTGTTAAGAAAAGGGTTCGTTGCTGATTTTGACACCGTTCTTGCGCTCGACAAAGAAAGAAGAGCGGTTATCGGTGAAATCGAGCAACTAAAAGCAGAAAAGAATAAAGTTTCTGCTCAAATTCCCGCACTTAAAAAAGCAGGTCAACCGGTTGACGAAATATTTGCAAAAATGCGTACGCTCGGCGATAAGATAACCGAGGGCGATGCTAAAACCAAAGAACTCGAAGATAAGATTTTCGATTTGTTATCTCGTATGCCTAATATTCCCGACGAAGACCTTTTGGGTGGCGAAAAAGAAAACAACGAGGTTATTAAAGTCGTTGGCGAAAAACCCGAGTTTTCCTTCCCTATGCAGAACCACGTGGATCTTTGCACTAAGCTTGGAATCATAGATTACGACAGAGGTACTAAACTTTCTGGTAGTGGATACTGGTTATATCGTGGCGACGGTGCTAGACTTGAGTGGGCGCTATTAAACTTCTTTATTTCCGAACACTTAAAGGACGGATACGAATTTATCCTTCCTCCCCACCAGTTAGGATATAACTGCGGTTTCGGTGCAGGTCAGTTCCCAAAATTTGCAGATGAAGTTTACTGGCTTGATTGTGATGAGGACAGAAAGAAAAACCGTTTTATGCTCCCCACCGCGGAAACTGCGCTCGTTAATATGTATGCAGGTGAAATTATCGACGAATCAAAACTTCCCTTAAAGTTCTTCGCTTATACTCCTTGCTATCGTAAAGAGGCTGGTTCTTACCGTGCGGAAGAACGCGGAATGATAAGAGGCCACCAGTTTAACAAGGTGGAGATGGTTCAATACGCGCACCCCGAACGTTCTATGGAAGCGTTTAACGAACTCGTTGATAAAGCAGCGAGCCTTATCGAGAAGTTAGGTCTTCACTTTAGAGTTAGTAAACTTGCCGCAGGCGATTGCTCTGCATCAATGGCAAGAACTTACGATATTGAGGTTTGGATTCCTTCTATGGGCATCTATAAGGAAGTAAGCTCTGTTTCTAACGCTAACGATTATCAAGCAAGAAGAAACAACACTAAATACCGTGATTCTAAGACTGGCAAGCCCGCATTCTTGCATACCCTTAACGGTTCTGGTTTAGCGACTAGCCGTGTGTTCCCCGCTCTTATCGAACAATATCAAAACGCTGACGGTTCTATCACCGTTCCAGACGTTTTAAGACCGTTTATGGGTGGACAGGAAGTAATTAAATAGTAAATTAAAAGTTAGCCCGCTGCGGAATATCCACAGCGGGCTTTTTTCTATTTCCCAAAGAAACAATCATCGAATTTTTCTAGTTCTAAATTTAGTTTATCAACTAACTTTTTCTGCTCTTTTTCGCCAAACACAAACCTCGTTAACGCTTGACCGATTGCCCCGCACAAATCGTCGTGCATAAAATAATATTGCTCTAACAAAAAGTATGCGTATCTAACCAGCCTCAACTCTCCGTGTGCGGTTATATCCGAAAGATCAAGGTTATCGATAGCAACGGTGTTTCCCTTAACGATATTTGATGGAATACTATCTTTATCCTCAGCAAAGCAAAGCGTCCAGAAATCGTCAAAATGAACGTTTCCGTGACAGAAAGAAGAATGTGCGTCACTAGATGCCACCACAGGAAGGTTTACCCCCTCTGCCCTCAGTTTTGCAGAATACTCTAACATTTCCCTATTATCACGCCTACTCATTCCACCGAACACTTCGTAAGCGTCGCACATCTTATCTCTTAAAATTCTATCAGAGATATGCGGGCGAACGTGATAAGCGTAGCCCACTTGCCAGAATGCGTGAGGGTAAATTGCAATACCGCCCACCTCTCTTATTTTATTAAAAATCCACTTAAAATATCCTAGTTCTTTAGCGTCCGTTTTATCTTCTAAATTGAACTCTTTAGCAATCTCTTCGATCTCAGCGATTGCCTTTTCCTCGTCGTTATCATAAATCTCGTTAACGCTCTTTTTGCCGTTAAAGTTAACAACGTGGAAAACGCCACCCGCCTTTAAGGGGTGCACTTCTTCTCCGGGGAAAACTTTTAATCCGCCGTTTACGCTCTTAAACTTCTCCGCAAGTGCAAAGGAAGTGTCCATTCTATAATGGTCGGTTAACGAAATAAAATCGTACCCTTTTTTGCGGTAATTCGCAGCGACTAGTTCTGGGCTCTCAAAGCCGTCCGACTCAAAAGAATGAATATGCAAATCACCCTTATAAGGTCTTAAAACATATAAATCCTTTTCAAGAGCATAAATCTTAAACGCGACGCCTGCAAACATTCTCTTTTTTCCCGCGGGGAAGTGCGTTAAAAAATGCTCGGGAACGTGCTTATCTGTTTCATCAACTCTAGTTATTTTAATCCCCCATTCGCCCTCTATATCGTAAGTGTGCGAAAAGGTTATTACGCCTTTTTTGGGCGAAACGTTATAATCCGTTGTGAGCGTTCTGCCGTAAGCATTTAATTCTTTACCCTCTGCGTACTTAAAACCGTCCGTACGGATAACGGTTACGAGATACTCGCAGTCATCGTAAAATTTAGCAGACCTATCGAGCCCCTCAACGGAAATTTCAAAAGGCACGCCTACTGGCACTACTCTTGGAGTAATTCTATATTTAATAAGTTGAAAATCCATAATATCCTCCAAATAACGCTTTAATTCTAACCCACGCAAAAAACTTTGTCAAGTAAAATACAAAAAAACCACCGTTTGGTGGTTTTTTCGTTAAGTTTTATATGTTTTTAGTTATAAACGTCATCCATAGTTCCGTCGTTATCATTACCTGTTTCGGGATAAATAACAAGTTGAATAGTAGTAGTTGAAGATTTCTTTGAAGTGTAACCACCCTCAAAATAAGCCTTAACTTCAACCGCACAATTTGCAACGCCTACGGGAGCAAGAGATGCAACGTTATAAGAAGTTACGTTGCCAACGTCAACCCATTTGCCTCCGTCAACTCTTAACTTATAACCAGTTGCGCCAGTCATAGCATTCCAAGAAACGAGAGTGCCGCTAGCAGTTACGCCTGAAACAGCAGTGGTTATTGCAGAAATTGAATCAGCGGGAATAACCTCGTAAGAAATAGTTCTCTCAACGTCTGCACTATTGTAAATAACATACGATCCGCTATCGGGGATATCAGGAACGGTCTTAACCACTTCGTATCCAGAATCAGCATAAACCAACATTTCGGTATCCCAATCGATAGTGAGATATCTAACGATCGTTTCGTTCTTATCGAGAATATAAACGTGCATTACTTTATCAGTACCAGTTCCAGTAATACCGAAGATTATTGAATACTCTTCACCAGCAACGAAAGATGATTCACATTTGAAAGTAAGCCTACTACCAACTACGTCAGTATAATTTCCGTGAGCGTTAAATCTGTTCATAAAGTAATTGTTATTACCTGTGCCATAGTTGATCATCATACCGTGAGAAGCGTTACCGATTAAAGCCCAACCAGTCAACATACTGCCGCTGTTAGTGCTATTTTTAATGCCGATACCTAAACCGCTTTCAACGAAGTTTGAGCCAAGCGCAACGAAGTTAACTCTCAAGAACTCGTCGGTAAAGTCACTTGCAACCGTAATGAATGATGCAGAACTAATAGAATTCGCCTTAGAAGTATAAGTTATCTCACCGCTAGTAGAATCGAGGTAACTGCCCTCTTTAATATCCTTAGCGTTAGAGAGAACTACTCCGTCGGGAGAATAAACCACGGTTGAAACGGTTTCTCTATAAGAGCCGTCTGCAAAATATCCTTTAAGTGATATAGTGTGACTTCCAGCAGAAACGTTGTTTGCCGCGTAATCAAATGCAAGAGCAGTTCCAACGTTTATCTCCGCACCGCCGTCAACTGATACGGTGAAGTATTTACAACCTATATCGTACCAAGCAAAACCAGTCGTATTAGGAACGATAACGAATCTATCGTGATAGAAAGGCTTTCTCTCATTAGCAGTAAACGTAGTGGTTGCAGTTGCCGTATTACCGCCCTTAGTTGCAGTAACGGTTACGGTATAAGTGCCAGTTGAAGAAATAAAGTAAGTCCTTCCTTTAACTGCTTTACCGTTTACGCTGAATGAATATTCAACCCCCGGTTCTTCGTTAATTAAATCGAAGAGGTCAATTGATTCGTCAATCTGGTAATAAACGTCAGAGTCAGCAAGTTTAACGCTTGCAACGCCGTAAGTTGAACTAAGTCCTGTGTTTACGCTACTGTTGAGCGGGATAAGATATACTGCGTATCCCGGAGAAAGCGTTTTAGTATATGCGCCACCGTCAAGTTTAACGTAGTTAATTCCGCCGGCATAAATTTCCGCAACGTAGTCGTAACCGCTATCAAAAGTTAGGTTTGCAGTAACGTCGTAGTTGTTGCTTGAAGTCATAGTAAATTCGTCAATCGGGTTAACGATTGCGTAAGCGTTAAGCCCATTTTGGCTATCATAAAACTCTGAAACCAAAGCCGCTGCGTTATTTACAGAAACGGTATTGATTGAGCCGGTGAAAGCGCGTGAGTTGTTAAATCCGGTAACAGCATACTTACTGCTGATATTAAACGAACCGTATCTAACAAACTTACTGCTAAGGTAATCAAAGTTACCCAAAATCTTCATAGCAGCGTTAAGTTCTTTCATCGCCTGCTGACCGTAGTAATAGATGTTAGTCTTTTCACCACTCATAGTTAAGAAAGAACCGATATCGGTATATCCGCCGTTAGCAAAAGTCATTGAAGAGTTTGGCATATATTCGTAGAAAACGAAGTCAGTTATGCCCATTGCAGCAGCAACGTTTAATTGTTGATGCATATCGTTGACGGTAACAGCCTTAATACCTTCCGAGTCGGTAGTGGGGTCGTAACCGCTATAAGACTGAACTACCATAGTGGTTTCCACGCCGTATTCCTGACAGGTCTCTGCAAACACTTGAAGTCCAAGATAATAGTTACCAATCATACCAGTTTTTGCACGGTAAGGATAAACGTCGATTGAAAGTCTATCCATAGCGTAAGTGCCGTCGCCTAAGGCAGTAGATTCGATAAAACTTCTTAAATATAATTCAAAACTCTCGTATTGCTCAGTAGCTGAAGGGGTTGCGGTAAACGCAGCTTCGTTTGCATAAATAGGAAGCAAGTTAGAGTGCAAATAAGGATCGATTCCGTAATTTTGGTTGATAACTCTCTTTAATGACTTATAAACCTTACCGTATCTTTCAGCATAAGCGTAAGTCGGCTCGTCAAACATGTTTACACCGTAGAAAGCTTCGTGGGTTGCGTATTTTTGAATAAAGCTAGCAACCGTTTGGTCCATAGCCTCGTCACTAGTAAACACGGCGTCGTCCTCCACTCTAGTAACCAAATTCAAAACCCTATAATCGGTAACGATAACTTTAAGACCTAACTGAGCAGCCATATCCATAGCCCTTTTAGTTCTAGAAGTTTCCCAGTTTGCATCTTCGCCGTTATATTCAAAACCAGAATAAAGAACGTTAAAACCAGCCTGCTTAAACTCAGTGAGTTTTTCTAAGGTAAGCAAATCTTCGGTAGAGTACTGTTCCAAATCAATATTGAACTTACCGTTACTTACGCTCTTATAAGCAAAATAATTAGACTGATAATCTTCGTAATCGGGAAGTGCAACCTCAATGAGGTTTTCCTCTCCGATAAAGGTTTTAAGCACGCCGACAACTTCAGCGTCTTCGGTGAGAGAATATGCGCCAGCGTTAATTGCTCTAGACGCAACCGACGCTATACTTCTAAACCCGTCGTTTGCAAGGTCCGCAACGTGATAAACTGTTTCGCCGTTATCCTTGGTTTCATAATACGCAATCGCCGTAAAATCTCTTTCGATATTCGTAGGCTTAATGGTTATAATGCTACCCTCGATAGTGTTATCGTCAACGAAAGGACAATTCTTAACGATAGAAAGCCTTTGTTCTCCGTATGCAGTTATAAAAGCGTCGACGATATTATCGTACTGTGCTTTAGTCTGCTCGGGAAGATTTTTGTATCCCTCAAAATAATCTCTGGGCACGATAAGCATGTTATAAGATTTTTGGTTGTCAGGAACGGTAGCCCTAAACTTAATACCGTACTCGTCAGTATTATTTCCAAGAACTCTTATAGACGCACCGTCACCGACCTTAAATAGTGCGTTAGCATCTGCTGAAGTAGCGTTATTTCCGAAAAAGAAAACGCAAACCTGTCCTAGAATACAGCAGATCAAGAGAGTTACGAAAACGAACAAGAAATTCCTTCTTTTAATCATAATGCGCCTCCGCCCCATCCGTTATATTCATCATCATAAACGTCTTCAACAGTACCGTCGCCGCTTCCAGAAAGAACGTCTACGTTTAAGAATTCCTCCGTTTGAAAAACAGGGCTCTCGTAAGCCTTTAGGCTAAATTGCTTTTCCATTTCAACCTCCGTTAAAATAAAATTTTTTTTCGTTAGAATTTTTTGCCATTCGCGTTTTTATAAGCGAGAACAAAAAACCACTGTATATATTTTATAACTTTTTTTCAATTAAAACAATAGTCAATTTTATCCTATCAGTGTGTTATTTAAACATTGAAAGCCGATTTTAACTACGAAAAAGAAACCCACGCTTGCCTTCGTCTTTCACAAAGTTAAGCGTGGGTTAATTTTTTATAATGTTCGTATTTTATTTTATAAGTTCTTTTGCTAAATTTTTAATCTGTTTAACGTTCTCGTCTGACACAGCAGAATAAATTTTAACGGTGGTTTCTGTAAACTCCAAGTTCTTGCAGCCATCAAACATTTCTTTCATAACTTTTGCCGCAACTGGTGCCCAACTTCCGTTCTCAATTAAGCCTATCTTTCTATTCTGATAGCCCCTTTCCACCAAGTGATTGATAAACTCTCTCATAAACGGAAAGATCTCTCCGTTATAAGTGGTTGTCGCGAGCGCGATTTTGCCGTAACGGAACGCGTCCTCAACCGCCTCTGCCATATCCTCTCTTGCAAGGTCGGTAATTGCTACCTTTTCACAGCCTAAACGCTTTAGTTCTTCCTCTAATTTAAGCGCAGCCTTTTTGGTGTTTCCGTAAACTGAGGTGTACGCAATAAACACGCCCTCGCTCTCAACGCCGTAACTCGACCAAATATTATAAAGGTTTAAGTAATAGCCTAAATTTTCCATTAAAACCGGTCCGTGAAGAGGACAAATAACTTCAATATCAAGAGCCGCCGCCTTTTTAAGCACCGCTTGAACTTGAACGCCGTATTTACCAACGATTCCAAAATAATATCTTCTAGCCTCGCACGCCCAGTCCTCGTCCGCGTCAAGCGCACCGAACTTACCAAATCCGTCGGCAGAGAATAAAATCCTATCCGCCTTGTCGTACGCCATAATAACCTCTGGCCAGTGAACCATAGGCGCAGTTATAAACGCAAGTTCTCTCCCCCCTAACGATAAGGTCGAGCCGTCGGTAACTACGACCTGTCTATCTGCGTAGTCAGTACCGAAAAAGTTTTTCATCATAACGAATGCACGCTGTGACGAAACGATTTTTGCATCGGGATATTTTTTAGCAAACACGTCTATATTTGCAGAGTGGTCGGGCTCCATATGCAAAACGATTAGATAATTTGGCTTTCTTCCATCAAGAGCCTCTTCTAAATTTTTGAGCCATTCCTCGCCAAAGTTTTGGTCAACCGTGTCAAACACCGCGATTTTTTCATCTAAAATCACGTAAGAGTTATAAGCCATTCCGTTAGGAACTTCGTATTGCCCCTCAAACAAATCAACTTGGTGGTCGTTAACTCCGATATATTTTACGTTATTCTTAATTTCCATAATAACACCTCGTTATAAAACCTTAAAATATTTTTCAAAACGGCGGGCAATCTTTTCGTTATAATTAACTAATTCAACGTTTTTATTAGCAGCCCTAGTTTTCTTGTTTAATCCTGCTAGTTTTTCGAGCGCAGTTTCGTCCACGCTAATAACGCTAGCCATATCAACGATAACCTTATCGCAAGTTTCCAGTTTTTTCTCCACCGCGTTAACTAATTTGTTTGCAGTTATAAAGAATAAAACTCCTTCAAGTTTAAGGGTGGAAACTTCTCCCTCCGCGTCTTGAATCTTTAAGCCGATAAAGATATTCTTTGCGTTTACGATAAAGGTAACAGCAACACCTCCAAGCACGCCGTAAGTCAAGTCGAACACGATAGTTAGAGCGCAAGTTACGATTAGAATTATAACGTCTCTAACGCCAAATCTTGCAAGTTTAATAAACAACGGGAATCTGCTCATATTTATTGCAACTGATATCAAAATCGCCGAGAATACCGTGAGTGGAACATAACCCATAACGCCCATAAGCGCAAAGTACATAATAAGCACGAACACCGCGTGAAACATACCGGTAAGCGGAGATCTCGCGCCGTTTTCAATTCCAGCCGCAGTTCTGGCAATAGCACCGGTTGCTGGCAAGCCACCAACGAGTGAAGAGAAAATGTTTGCCGTACCCTGACCTATTAGTTCTTGGTTAGGGTTAAACTTATCCCCGGTCATTCCCGATGCAACAGTAGCCGACAACAAACTTTCAATAGCACACAAAAACGCGATAACTATTGCGGGAACTATGAGTGCGCCAAAATTTAGTTTTGAAATCTCACTAAATTCTGGAGGATAGAACCCCGCCTCAATCTCACCGTAAACAGAACCTATCGTCTTAATATTTGCACCCGCAAAAGAGTTAAAGAGCAAGGTCACCACCGTGCAAAGAATAAGCGCGACGAATGCTGCGGGGATTTTTTTGCTAAACTTTGGTATTAGTATTACGCATAAAAGTCCAAGCACGCCAACGCCAAAGGTTGCGAGGTCAAAAGTAGCAATGTTCTCCACGTAAGAAATAAGTTTTTCAATAGCTTCCGTTCCGTGTGCGGTGAATCCGCATAAATCTTTTATCTGCCCGATAAGGAGCGTAACGCCGATACCGGTAGTAAAACCTATGGTTATGGGATAAGGGAAAAACTTCATAACGCTTCCCGCGCGAAGCACACCCATTAAAATCAATATAACGCCCGCCATAACGCCCGCAATCGCAAGTCCTAAAATGCCGATTTCAGGGTTTAAGAGATAGCCATATAAAATTACTACGAACGCCGCAGTCGGCCCGCCTATCTGGTGTTTACTGCCACCAAGTGCAGAGATAAAGAATCCCGCAACGATAGCGGTAATGATACCGAACTGGATACCCCTTGAAGAAACTTCAGCGGGAACGGACTGAATGCCCAAAGCAATAGATAGTGGCAAGGCGATAATAGCCACCATAAGCCCCGCCATAAGATCTTTAAATAAGTCCTGTTTTTTGTAGCCTTTAAGTGATGCAAATAATTGTGGTTTCATAAACTTTTCCTTTAGCAAATCTAGTTGAAGAATGCTATTAAAATGAGTAGAACAGCGTGTATAACAACTCCTAAAACGTTTACGGCTGTAAAATACCAGTGCTTGGTCTTGTGACGAAAAACCTTCATAGCAACTATCGCGCCAAACGCCCCACCGAAAACCGATAAAAAAAGCAAAACCTTTTCAGGTACGCGCCACGCGCCTATTTCCGCTCTGTGCTTATCCGCGCCGTAAAACAAAAATGTTATAAACGATATTACGACCAGAAAAACCGCGTAAACTATAAACACGCTAACTTCACCGATTTTTGCCGATAAAAATAAAGAGTTCAAAAGTCACCCTCCGTCCATCGATTATTTTAGCACTATTTTAACTAAAAATCAATAATTTAATATTGCTAGTTTATGCGTTTATAATATTTTTGCATTTTTTGTTTGGAGAAACTAGCCGCTATATTATATAATAAAATTATGAAACAGGAAAAGAAATTTGAGTATTTAAGGCACGATTTAGACATTAAGTATCCCGAACGCAGTGACGAGCACATGATAACCGTCAAGCACCTTAGGGATACTAACTTTGACGAAAACTATCAGTACCTCGAAAAAGGGTTTTGGCATAAGTTTAAGCGCGGCGTGCTATTTATCGTTTTGCACCTTTTAGCATTCCCAGTGTGCACTATTAGGCACGGCTTAAAGATTTATGGCAGGGACGTTTTTAAGCGTTATAAAAAAGAGTTCAAAGACGGCGCGATCACCATATCTAATCACGTTTTATTGTGGGATTATATATGCGTATTAAAAGCAATTCGCCCGCGCCTTCAGTATCACCCCGGTTGGAAAACCAACTTTGAAGGACCTAACGGTCCGCTTATCCGCTGGGTTGGAGGAATCCCTATCCCCACCGACAATATGCGCGCTATGGCTAAATTCCAAAAAGCCATCGGCGAAGTTTTGGCAAACAAAAAATGGCTGCACTTTTTTCCAGAAGCGTCTATGTGGTTTTATTATCCCGATATTCGCCCGCTAAAAAAGGCTATTTTTAAGTACGCAGTGAGATATGATAAACCGATTATTCCCATTACTATGTCTTTTAGAAAAAGAAAAGGAATAACGAGAATTTTCTCGAAAAAGCCGTGCGTTGACCTTCATATCGGAGAACCACTCTTCCCCGATAAGACCATCGATCAACAAGCTGCTATTGATAAACTTCATAAAGACGCATATCATATAATGCAAGTTATGAACGGAATAACCCCCGATTCCCCAACATATAACACCAATCAAAACATCGACGAATACGTTAAAACTATGTAGTTAAAAAGCACCGATAAATCGGTGCTTTTTTATTAAATCTTTATAAACTTATAGCAAAAATTAAAAAGTTTATCTAAGTTCTTTTGAGAATATTCAACCTCTGCGGAAAAACTTCTAACTGCATCTATGGTCGTTTCTAATAAATTAACCGTTTTTGTTCTTTCTAAATTTACGACACTTTTAACAACCCACCAACTAAAAATGAGCGCGATTGTCCTCGCCCTAACCCACATAGTATCTTCCGCATCGGAAAGGTGGCGATATAAGCCGTTTACCAAAAACTGTTCACAGTATAGCGATAAGTCTTGGTCGGTGCTTTTATCGAAAGAGGTTTTCGTTATACTTTTAAGCTTTTTCGTCCACTCCTTATCAATCTTTTCTAAAGATAAAAAGGTCTTTATTACTTTCTTAAAATCTTCCTCTAAGAAGTTTGCGTTACATAACGCCAAAAGATTTTCTATCCTTTGATTGACATTAACCGTCCTATCCTGCACGATATTAAGTGCTTTTTCCCTAAACTGCAATAGGTTTCTTTCGTTAATGTCCAGTTCAATCTCCGCCCTATCGTCGCTAATCATTATAGGCTCTATCTTACCCTTAAAGGATAAAACTATTCGAGCGGCTTCCTCACAACAAAAACCTAACCCCGTTTCCGTTCTGTCCTCAAAAAAGCCTCTAAATCTCGGGTGATCTGTGCAAACTTGGCACAAACTCTTTTCGCCGAGATTGATTATTATTTCACAAAGCCCCTCTTCGTTAAGAAAAGCACAACGCTTAAACTTATCAGTCCGAAATTTGGACTTTTTATAATTTATCCCGCTTTTAAGCGCAGAAGAGAACTCACCCTCGTAGCCTTTATAATTAGTTAAAGTTTGCTCGTCAATATTCATTTCCCAACCCGCACAACAGGTATGCTTGCATTTTTCCGCTATACACCTAAAAAGCGGGTAATAATTCAAAACGTATTCTTTCATATAACTATTTTGCTAGATTATCAAGGCTTTCGCCAGTAAAGCGGTAAACGGTCCAGTCGCTCATTTGTTTTGCGCCGAGAGAT
>JAFQLO010000042.1 GCA_017414525.1 Clostridia bacterium
GAAAGTGATTTGCCTAGCGATGACGGGAATTACTGGCATTACGTTGACGGTGTGCCGACTGTTTGGGAGAAGTAACAATAAAGAGAAATAGCAAACAACATGGTGAAAATTAAAAGGCTAACGAAAATTTGTTTCGTTAGCCTTTTATAGTGTATTAGTTTCTATTTATTTCTTTAATGGTTAGAGTGTTATCTTTTACGGTGAACTTTACGTTGAAGTCTGCGTAATTCATGCCGTACTCTCTGCCGTCGTCCTGATAGGACGGGCGGGGGTCGTCAGATAGACACTCGATTAAACCTTGGCGTTTTTCTTCGGGGATAACCGATAATAATTCATTGCTTACAACCACTTGCAATTTATAATCTTTGACTTTCTCTGCGTATCCGCCCGTTGCGTCTATGTGGCAATCGGTAAAGGGAAGATATGGCTTAATATCGTAAATGGGCGTTCCGTCCAAAAGGTCTGCGCCCGACACTATAAGCACGTCACCGTAGTTGTCGGTGTGTTCAACGTTTACAAGTTTTACCGACGACAGTCCTAGACTGTTAGGGCGGAAAGGGGAACGGCTTGCAAAGACGCCGACGCGCTCGTTTCCACCGAGGCGTGGCGGTCTAACGGTGGGGGTAAACTCTTTGACGTGGGATAGCGAAAAGTCAAAGATAAGCCAAAGGTGAGAAAAACCGTCTATGCCGCGCAAAGCGTCCTTAGTTCGGTATTCGGGAAGAAAAACCACGCGCGATAAAATAGACGGTGCTCTTCCGCTCTGTCTGGGTATTCCGAATTTTTCCTTAAAGTCCGATTGAATATAAGCTATCGGTTTAATCTCTGCCATAGTTCACCTTAAACTAATCTAACTAATAAAGAAGCCGCTATCGCATAGCGACTTCTTTATTTTAAGAATTTTTGTCTTTATACCAGTTTTTAACGATTTCACAAACGCCTTCCGCAAGAGAACTTATATTCCAGTCGGTAGTGTTTACGATTAGGTGATAAGATTTTCTTTCGCCCCAGTCCTTTTCTGATATAAGAAACCTAGTGCGCTTACGGTTTTTATCAATGTGATTGATTTTTTTCTTTATCGCCTTAGGGGAAAGGTTTTCGCCGTCGTTTGCCCTTTCAATACATCTAGCGATACGAGCGTTAATATCAGCGCAAACGAAGATATTAAACGGGTCGTGTTCTTTTAAAAGAACGTCAGCGTTTCTTCCGACGATAACGCAGTTTTTGCCGAGCGCGGCAATTTCGTCGATAACGCGTTTTTGTTCTAGAAGTATTTCCATTTTTGGCGCAGCAATATACATTGGCGAAGAAAATGAATGTTTAAACGTTAAAGGTGCAACGTGAAGGTGCGCGCTCGTTAAAGCGTGTTCAACGTAGTTTTCGTCAAGGTTGTGACGGGAGGCAATGGTCGCGATAATTTCTTTATCGTAATAGTCATAGCCTAAAAGGTCTGCAAGTCTTTTCCCAAGCTCTCTTCCGCCACTACCGAATTCACGGCTTATGGTTACGATATTCATTTAATGCTCCTCGATTTAAAATACAACAAAACTATCCGCCCTTAGTTCGACGGAGAGTTTTGAGTGTTTTTTTTAAGTTAAAATTCTCAAGAAAAAAATTATTCAGCGGGTTTGAGTTTTTCTTCTTCAAACGCAGCGAGAATAACTTTAATAAGCTCTTCTCTGGTCTCAGTCTTGATGGGGTGAGCTA
>JAFQLO010000043.1 GCA_017414525.1 Clostridia bacterium
ATTAGATAGTGCACTTCGCAGATTTAAGCGTCAATGTGCTAAATCAGGCGTTATGTCAGAAATTAGAAAGCGCGAACATTACGAGAAACCGAGCGTTAAGCGTAAAAAGAAATCTGAAGCTGCAAGAAAAAGAAAGTTTAAGTAATTAAGGAGATTAATTATGGCTTTAAAAGAAAAACTTGCGCAGGACTTGAAAGATGCTATGCGTGATAAAGATGCCATTCGTAAGAATGTTGTACAACTTATACGTTCAAGTGTTTTACAAGTAGAAAAAGATAATAAAATAACTCTTGATGATGACGGAATTTTAGACGTTATTGCAAAGCAATTAAAACAGCGTCGTGATTCCCTACCCGATTATGAAAAGAGTGGACGAGAAGATTTAATTTCGCAATTAAAAACGGAAATGGCAATTTTGATGGAATACCTTCCTGCTCAGCTGTCTCACGAGGAATTAGAGGCAATCGTTAAAGAAGCGGTTGAATCTACCGGAGCTTCGTCTATGAAAGATATGGGCAAAGTTATGGCAGCAGTAATGCCTAAAACAAAAGGCAGAGCGGATGGAAAAGAAATTAATTCAATAGTAAAAAGTCTTTTAAATCTTTAAATAACAAAAAGGATCTCAAGCTTGAGGTCCTTTTTTGTTTTATCTTTTAATAAGTACAATTATTTAGCTTATCAATAAATTTCAGACTATAAGTAAAATTTTAATTCATATAATCCTACATCTGATGTTCGCCAAAAATTTAGTAACATAAATTACAATTTATCGCTCTCTTTTGGCTACCGGAAATAGAAAACGACATTTCGCTTAACACTAAATATGCTGATGCGGACTTCTCACACTAAAATCGGATAATTTCAAAAAATAAGCAGGTAGAATGGGTTGCGTTTTTTTCCTATTCTACCGCACCCATTCGGGATGGCAACAACACAAGAGTGTGTTGTTTTGCCACTCCCTCTTGCGCGATTTTTTGAAATCGCCACTAAAACAGCATCAGCAAGGATTGAAAACCAACAGGAGGGGGTTTTTTAAGGGGGAGGAATTGCGAATGCCCTCCCACTTAAACGGGTTTTGGTACTTTTTCCGCAAAAAGTACAAAGAAAAAACTATTAAAGATGCAAGGGGGATTCATTCGTCATCCCCCTTCCAATCCCCCTCCTTTAAGGGATTTTCCGCTCCTGATACTTCATCTCGGACAGCTTTGACACTCGATTCCTTAAAATTTTCGCCGTTGCAAAGTCGTAGAAACTTATTCTCTCCGTTGCAACTAAAACCGCCTTATTCAGCAGCGGAAGAGAACTAACGGCGGTTTTACGAAAATTTTTGCGTCATCTCGCGTAATCTGTCGGGCGATCTGAAGTATAGGTCGCTTTTATCCGTTATTGCCGCAAAAGTAACACTAAACCGACAGAGCGATAAATTATAATTTATCGTTCTGTTAAACATTAGGCTACAACGCAAACTTTGATTCACAAAAGGCTTCTCCTTGAGGAGAGGCTCTGCCGCAGGCGGTGGTGAGGTGTTGTAGGGTTTGGCGGTTTCTGACAAACCGTTATTA
>JAFQLO010000003.1 GCA_017414525.1 Clostridia bacterium
ATAGATGACTGCAAGAAGTTCGTTGAAAGAGAGATTAGGCGCGGAAGAAAATACGATGCGATAATAATGGACCCGCCCAGTTACGGAAGAGGACCGAGCGGGGAAATGTGGAAGCTTGAGAACGAGTTGTTCCCGTTCGTATCTCTTTGTGAACAAGTTTTGTCGGATAACCCGCTTTTCGTTCTTATCAACAGTTACACTACGGGACTTCAACCACAAGTAATCAAAAACATTTTAGAACTCACCGTCAAAAAGGGTAGAAAAGGCAGAGTCGAGGCGTACGAAGTCGGGCTTAAGACGGAAGAAGAAGGCGTTGTTCTCCCTTGCGGAAACAGCGGAATTTGGATTAATGGATAATAATATGGATGAACTTATAATATTACACGAGGACAACCACATAATAGTAGTGCTTAAACCTCAAAACGTTCCTTCTTGCGAGGACGAGAGTAAGGATAAAGATATGCTAACTATGATTAAGGAGTATATCAAAGTAACTTACAACAAACAGGGTAACGTTTATTTAGGTTTGGTGCATAGACTTGACCGCCCGACTGGCGGGGTAATGGTCTTTGCAAAGAGTTCTAAGGCGGCGGCAAGACTATCCGAGCAAATGAAAAACGGCGATTTTGAGAAGAGATATTTTACAGTTTTAGCAGGAATTCCAAAAGAAGAAAAGGCAACCCTTACTCATTATATGAAGAAGAACGCCGTTAACAATATGGTTTACGTTTGCCCGCCGAGCGTTCAAGGCGCAAAGTTTGCAGAACTTGAATATAGCGTTGTGGAAAAACAGCAAGACTTAGCACTTGCTGACGTTAGATTGCACACTGGCAGAAGTCATCAGATAAGAGTTCAAATGAACGCAATAGGAACTCCCGTTTACGGCGATATGCGTTACGGTGGAGAAAAGGCTAAAAAGGGATATCTTGCACTCTGGGCGTATTATTTATCGTTTACTCACCCGGTTAGCAAAGAAAGAATGGTGTTTAGAGTTCAACCACCGAAAGATAATAATCCTTGGAATCTTTTCGATACCGAAAGAGCAGTTAAAATTATTAAACCTAGCATATAAAAAAGCGGCGGAAATTCCGCCGCTTTTTCAGTGGTTTTAACGCTTGTTAAAACCGTTTATATAAATAAACCGAGCAATTTGTATCCGCCCAAAAGGATTAGAATAAGTGGCGGTAAGAACTCGATTTTTGCAAATTTTTTCGCAATAGGAGTTAGGGATAACAGCGTGCCCAGATAAATCATAACCGCGTGCATAACGGCAATAATAATAGGAACGTAAAAATCGTTAATTCCCATAAGCGAAAGCGAAAGGTTTGCTAGTGCGCCGTCAAGCCCTACCGCAAAACCGGTTATTATAGCTTGAGTGGCTGAGTTTTTATATGCGTTTTCCTCTTGATTTTCTTTTGGTTTTAATAGATTGTATACGCCGACTAAAATTAATATAAGCCCACCCACGCAAGCAGTTTTTTCGGTGATTTTATCGGCAAAAAACGCAGTGAGGTAATTAGTTAGTGCACACATCACGAAAACGGTAAGTGCAATCCCTAGTATTACTGGTAATTTTTTATTTTTCGACAAGCAAAGCGAAAACCCGCAAACGAAGGAATCAATGCTTACGGTGAATGCGGTTAGTAGTAAAAAGTAAATCATAAAAATCTTCTTTTGAACGTTTTATTTTCAGTATATTCCAAATGCGAAAAATAAGTTCAAGAAGATAAGTTTAACGTATAAAAAAGGTTATTATTGATTAAAATAAATTTTATTTTAAAAAACAGACGGAAGAGAATTGACAAACGTAATTATTTCGTGTAAAATATAGCAGATACAGTTATAAAATGAAGGAGTATTGTGCCTGTATGAAGATGACAAAATCCTACAAAATCGTTTTACTATTAACGGCGTTCGTTTTGGCGATAACGTCGGCAGTTTGCTCGCTCTTGTATTTTGAGCCGGTTTCAGCAGAAGAAGCGGCGGCAACGGCAGCAAGCAAATATTTCACCGGTCTTAG
Organism: Clostridia bacterium; assembly: GCA_017414525.1. Classification (GTDB taxonomy): domain Bacteria; phylum Bacillota; class Clostridia; order Christensenellales; family Borkfalkiaceae; genus UBA1259. Next base: position 2,021 of record JAFQLO010000003.1, read on the forward strand.
CGGAGAATCGGAAGTTAAGTATAGCGACAACTATCTCGTTGCAAAAATCGCATCGGATTCTAAGATCGTAACCGAAGAGAGTGAAGACGGTGTTGTTACTACTACCGAAGAAGGTATCTTAAACGTAAAGAACGCTTTGGCTGTTAACGACCTCGAAGTCGTTTTCCTTATTCCCGACGGATTAAAGACTATGACCTTGGTTCTTAAAAACGACGCTTTCTATGCAAACGGTAATATTACCGCTGCAAGAAACGAAACAGAAGAGGGCAAACCTTATAAAAAGGTTGATGGAAAATACGTTTACGAAGTTTTAACCACTATTTCTAACGAAATTGAGTTTGACTTTGTTAGTGGCAAAGCAACCGTTAACGGAGAGGCTAATAACAAAGCAGGATTTGCTCTTGACGGAAATAAGCTCGTTGTTAAGACTTCTGTTACCAACGATAACTTTATGAAATTTACTGTTGGTAAAACGGAAACTGATCTTATTGCTACCGACGTTGTTGACGGAGCTAACGAGCTTTTAGAAAGCAAGAAAGTTAAGAATATTGACGGCGTTTCTAAAGCGGCGGTTAAGTTAATGTTTGAACTTAAAGACGCTAGCGTTCCCGCTGAAGTTAAAGTTGAGAGTATCGACCAGAAAGCAAGCGACGCTCAAGAAAACTATAAACAAACTTTTGAAACTGACGACAAGGGCGCTATTACGGACGTTAAAGTTTACCCCGTAGTAATGCTCGGCGAATCTTTCTATAAAAACAACGCAGACGGTAGCTATTCAGTTATTAAGAATTTGCAAGAAAAATACTCTTTGAGTATCAGTGTTCTCTCTGTTCTCGGCAACGTTGCTAATGGCGACGTTTACATTCAGAAAAACGATGAACTTTTCTGGAGAGCAACTACTGAAAAACCCACCGCTTTAGCGTTTAAGAAATTGGGCGAAACATCTTTCAACCTCGTAGCAAAAGACGGTGATGCAGAAGTTGTTTATAAGACGGTTAAGGTTGACGTTAAGAAATTCTCTGACGATACCACCGCTCCTGAATACGTTTATAACGAAGATGCATATCAGGCATATCTCGTTGCTTTAGAAAATGCTTACTACAACCACGAAGACGGACATTATCTCGCGCTCGGTTCTGACCTCAGCGTTCCTTCTCTTAAAGATATGGTGTTTGACGACGTTGTAACTTACGAACAGATGAAAAAGACTGTTTATTACGATAACAACGCAAGCGAATCACTCACTTCTTCAGGAATGTCTATTATGCTCAGCGAGGCTGACAAGTATCTTTACAGAGTAGTTTTTGCTGACGGTCAAGGCAACGCTATGGATGCAGATAAGGACTTTGAGGCTGATGCAAAATACGCTAAGTTTGAGTTCAGTTTCAGTATCGTTGACGACGCTCCTATTAGCGTAGAGGCTGCGCCCGTTCAAGGTGAGGGATACGTTGGTTCTTCTTACACCGCATCTAAATTCGATATCGACGCAGCTGGTTGCACTACCACTTATAAACTTATGTACAACAGCGACGTTAAGGCTACTGCTGAAAGTGACGGTTGGGTTGCAATTCCTAAGGCTACCAGCGTAAGCGACGAAGCGTACGATAAAGACGGTTACACTTACGACGATATTAAGTCTATTAACTATAACGGCAATCTTACGTTTACTCCTAACAAAACGGGTTCGTATATGATTACTTGTGACGTAGTATCAAGCGTAACTGCAAGAAACGATAGTGCATCTACCATTATTCGTGTTGAAAAGCAGTCTAGTCCTGTTAAGGTTTATACCGACTGGCTCGAAAACAACGTTTGGACGGTAGTGTTCCTTGGCGTAGGTACTTTGTGTTTGATCGGTATTATCGTATTGCTCTGCATTAAACCCAAGGAAGAAATTGATGACTAAAAGAGAGTGCTGATGCACTAATAAATACTAACTATGCACAGGACTTCGGCGAGCCGAGGTCCTGTTTGATTAAAAATGATGATGAAATCTTTTGTTGCAGAAAAGCCTGCAAAACTAATTAAGCTTGCCTTGTCAGAAATAGACGACTTGACTCGCTCCTCGCTTTTAACCGCACTAAAAAAACGCGACGTTAAAATTAACGGAAAACGCGTAGGTGATGACGTGACGCTATCTGTTGGCGATAGGGTTGAGGTTTATTATATCCCTAAGGAAAACGTAAAGTTTAGCCTCGTTTATTCTGACGATATGATAGTCGTTGTCAACAAGAAAAAAGGGGTTAGTTCCGAGTCTGTTTTTGAAAGCGTGAAAAAGCAGTTTAAGTCGGCATCGTTTATTCATAGGCTTGATACTAACACGGACGGACTAATGATTTTTGGACTAACCGCAGAGAGCGAGGCGGAACTCCTAAAGGGGTTTAAGAACCATACTTTTATAAAAAAATATAGAGCAACGGTAGTTGGTTGTCCCAAAAAGAAAGAAGACCTTTTAACTGCGTTTTTAAGAAAAGATAAAGACGCGGCAGAAGTTAAAATTTTTGATAAGCAAGTTAAAGATTCAAAACCTATAAAAACTGGTTATAAAGTTATAGAAACTAACGGTGAAACGAGCGTGCTAGAGGTAACGCTGTTTACGGGGAAAACACACCAAATAAGGGCGCACCTAGCTTATATAGGATACCCGATAGTAGGTGATGGAAAGTACGGCAACTTTGCCTTTAACCAAAAATGCGGGGCGAAAACGCAGATGCTCACCGCTTACGAATTGACCTTGAATTTTGATAAAGATAGCCCGCTTTATCACTTGTCGGGCAAAAAGTTTTTTATAGACAACTAGGGGGATTTATATGCCACAAGACGCTTTTACCCTAAAACACCTTTGCGTAGAACTAAACGAACTTTTGGTTGGGGGAAAGATAAACAGAATAGTCGAACCGTCAAACGACGACGTTGTGTTTACCGTTTATACGGGAAAGAAAACGGTGAAACTTCTCGTTTCCGTAAATCCCGCTATGCCAAGAATGGGTATAATAAACGAGGAGTCGGAAAGTCCGCTTACCGCGCCAAACTTCTGCATGTTGCTTAGAAAACACCTTTTATCGTCAACGGTAACGAATCTAGAATTAGTGGGGTTTGACAGAATAGTAAAAATGGATTTTTTAACTTCCGCAGAGTTTACCGACTCCACCGTCAAAACGTTATATATAGAACTAATGGGAAGGTATAGCAATATTATCTTGACGGAAAACGGAAAGATTCTTGGCGGTAATAGAGGAATAAACATGTTCGATAACGGCGTCCGCCCGCTAATCGTTGGGCAACCTTACGTCTTCCCGCCAGTTGGCGATAAAAAACTTCCTACTGATAAAAGTTTGGTCGACGTGTTTGATGGAGTTGAGACGAGTGGTTTTGCGGACGCAATATGTTCAAACGTTCAAGGAATTGCAAAAAGTACGGCTGATGAAATATCTTTTACCTATAAAGGTCAAAACGGCAACGGAAAAGAGTATTTTAATCACCTCAACGAATTTATTAATAACGTGAAAAAATCACCTTGTGTAATAGAAGAAAACGGAGAGGTTAAAGACGTATTAGTTTATCCGTATAATCTAATTAACGGCGATAAAATTATTTTTGACAATCTTTATTTGGCGGAAGAATATTATTTTTCTAAGCGTGAGAAACTTAAAGATTTTAAGCGTAGATCGGTCAGGTTAACCTCAATAGTTAGTGCTGCTATTAAAAAGACAAGGAAAAAATTGACGGCAATTAACGCTAAAAGAAAAGACGCGAGTGAGGCGGAAGAAAATAGGCTTAAAGGCGAACTAATTCTAGCAAACGTCTATAAGTTTAAGGGCGGGGAAAAGTCCTGTACTTTGTTAAATTATTACGATAATACTGAAATTACTATCGCGCTTGATGAAAGGCTTTCAGCTGCAAAAAACGCAGAAAAGTATTATAAAAAATACAACAAGCAAAAGCGCACCTTAGAGGCGTTAGAGCCACAGTTTAATCAAGCGGAAAAGGAACTAGATTATCTGTTGGGGGTAATGGAGCAGATAGAGCTTGCGGAAACTGTTGACGACCTTTTTATGCTCAAAGAAGAAATGGAGCAAGAAGGGCTTATCGCTGAAAAACAACGTTCAAAAAGACCTAAAAAACTCGCTGAAAGTTTTTGTAGGGAGTATGTGGTTGACGGCGTTATTATTAAGGCGGGCAGAAATAATGCTGAGAACGATAAACTAACTTTTACCGCTAAAAAGGAAGATATTTGGCTACACGCCAAAGATTATCATTCTTCCCACGTCATAGTAAGCATGGACGGAAAAACCGTTTCTGATAAAGTGCTTGTTGTCGCAGCGGAGATATGTGCTTATTATTCTAAAGGTAGGCTTGGTGGAAAGACGGAAATAGTTTATACCGAGCGCAAAAACGTTAAAAAACCGCCCAAGTCAAAACTAGGATTTTGCACTTACGATAATTTTAAATCTATAGTGGTAACACCCGATAAACACGCGGAATTAGCAAAAGGTAATTAAAAAGGTAGCAAAAAGCAGTTTTTGTACTGAAAAAACCTTGCCTTTTGTTTTAGGTTATGATAAAATGTTTAGATGAAAATAAAAGTAATTTAATTACTAGGAGAATATTATGAAGTACACTTTCAAGAAAGGTAAAAAGAGCACCGTAGAAGTTACGATGAAACTTACCGCGGAAGAATGGAATTCCGCAATCCAGTCTGCTTACGAAAAGACTAAGGGCAGATATTCAGTTCCGGGATTCAGAAAAGGCAAAGTTCCTAAGAAGGTTTTGGAAACCGCTTACGGCACTGGAATTTTCTATGAAGAAGCAATCAATCAGGCATTCCCCAAATATTACGGCGAAGTGCTTGATAAAGAGCCTACTATTTATGCAGTAGCAGCTCCTGAAATTGACGTTAAAGACATTAGCGAAAAGGGTATTACTCTTATTGCAATCGTTCCCGTTAAACCCGACGTTACCCTTGGCGAATACAAAGGTATAAACTTTAAGAAACCTGTGTATAATGTTAAGGATGAAGAAGTTGAAGAAGAACTCAAACGTCTTCAAGAAAGAAACTCCCGTATGGTTGAAGTTACCGATAGAGCCGTTGAGAATGGCGACACCGTAACCATCGACTATTCTGGTAGTGTTGACGGCGTTAAGTTTGACGGTGGCACGGCTGAAAAGCAACCCTTAGTTATCGGCAGCAACACCTTTATTCCCGGTTTTGAAGAACAGGTTATCGGAATGAAGATTGGTGAAGAAAGAGATATCAACGTTAAGTTCCCCGAAGAATATCACGCAGAAAACCTCAAGGGTAAAGACGCTGTATTTGCTATTAAGCTTCACGAAATTAAGAAGAAAGAACTTCCCGAACTCAACGACGAGTTTGTTAAAGAAGCTGTTGGTGCAGAAAGCGTAGAGGCTTATAAGGCTGAAACCAGAGAAAGACTTGAAAAGATGAACGCTGATAGAGCAGAACGTGAACTTGAAGACGAAATCGTTAAGAAGATCACGGAAACCAGCGATATGGAAATCCCCGATGCTCTTATTGAAAACCAAATCGACCGTATGGTTCAAGAAATGGAATATAGAATGAGCTATCAAGGACTTAAACTTGAAGACTACTTGAAGTATACTGGTAAGAGTATGGAAGAGTTCAGAAAGGGCTATGAAGAACAAGCTACCGAACTCGTTAAATCTCAGCTTTGCATTGAAACTCTTATTGAAAGAGAAGAAATCGTTGCAACTGATGAAGAAGTAGAAAAGAGAGTTGAAGAAATGGCTAAGGCTCAAGGCAAACCAGTTCCTGATATCAAGAAGAATATGGGTGCTCGTCAACTCGATTACATCAAGAATGAAATTGTTATTAAGAAATTCTTCGAATATTTGAAGAGTGCAAACACTATTGAATAATTCATATAAAGAATAAAATTTGTGGAGGTCGTATATGGATATAAAGAACACCGTTGTGCCTTATGTTATAGAGCAGACGGGCAAGGGCGAAAGAAGTTACGATATTTACTCGAGACTTTTAGAGGATAGAATAATATTTTTAACGGGTGAAATTAACGATGCCGTTGCTGACACCGTCGTGGCGCAACTCATTTATCTTGAGGGTAAAGATCCCAACAAGGATATTTGTCTTTATATCAACAGCCCTGGTGGTAGCGTAACCGCTGGACTTGCAATATACGATACTATGAATTATATCAAGTGCGACGTCAGCACTATTTGTATCGGGCTTGCAGCAAGTATGGGAGCGTTCCTTCTTTCTAGCGGTGCTAAAGGCAAGAGATTTGCTTTGGCTAATAGCGAAGTTATGATTCACCAACCGCTCGGCGGTGCGCAAGGTCAGGCTAGTGATATTAAGATTCAGGCAGACCACATATTAAAGACTAAACATCGCTTAAATACCATTCTTGCGGCTAACAGCGGAAAGCCTTACGAGCAAGTGGAGAAAGATACCGATAGGGATAATTATCTATCGGCTGAAGAAGCAAAAGAATATGGGCTTATTGATGAGATATTCGTTAAGCGTCCATAGGTGATGACGGAGATATATGAAAGATAATAACGAACAACTTTTCTGCTCGTTCTGCGGTAAACCAAAAGAGTTGGTTGGCAGATTGATTGCAGGACCTAACGGAATATTTATTTGCGACGAATGTGTTGAGGCGTGCAGGGACGTTATAAAAGAAGACAACGCAAAGAGTGGTTTGAGTGAACCCGTTAAACTTCTTAAACCTATAGAAATAAAAGAAAGGCTTGACGAGTACATCGTAGGTCAAGACGAGGCGAAGAAAGTCTTATCAGTAGCCGTTTATAACCACTATAAGAGAATCAACGTGGCGGCGGATAAGAGTTCTGAAGTGGAGATTGATAAAAGCAATAATCTGCTTCTGGGACCTACTGGTAGCGGTAAAACTCTTCTCGCTAGAACGCTTGCTAAAATTCTTGACGTACCGTTTGCGGTTGCCGATGCGACCACTCTTACCGAGGCTGGTTACGTTGGTGAGGACGTGGAAAATATCCTCTTAAAACTCATTCAGAACGCTGATTACGATATTGAAAAGGCGCAAAAGGGCATTGTTTATATTGACGAAATCGATAAGATCGCGCGTAAAAGCGAAAACGTTTCGATTACTCGTGACGTTTCAGGCGAGGGTGTTCAACAAGCACTCCTTAAAATTATCGAAAGTACGGTTGCGTCAGTTCCTCCTCAGGGTGGAAGAAAACACCCGCAACAAGAATGCTTGAGAATTGATACCACTAATATATTGTTTATATGCGGTGGTGCATTCGTTGGGCTTGACGATATTATCAGCAAGAGAAAGGAAAATGCGTCGCTTGGCTTTGGAGGTAGGGTGGATGCGCGTAAAGAACAGAGTTACGACTTCGTGCGTGACGTTCAGCCTCAAGACCTTATTAAGTACGGCTTGATTCCGGAGTTTGTTGGAAGAATTCCTATTACGGTAGGACTTCACGCGCTCGATGAAAAAGCGCTTGTTAATATTTTGACCGTTCCCAAAAACGCACTCGTTAAACAATATAAGAGACTTATTGGATTAGATAACGTTGAACTTGAGATTACCGACGACGCTGTTAGTGCGGTTGCTAAAAAAGCGATTGAGTTAAAAACGGGGGCTAGGGGACTCAGAACGATTCTAGAAAATCTTATGATCGATACTATGTACGATTTGCCGTCGGATAACGATATTGAAAAAGTTATCGTTGATGAAAAAGTCGTAACGGGTATTGAAAAACCGAAAATTATTAAAAGAAACATAGCGTAAAATTTTCGGCAAAAAATATAAAAATTTTATAAAAAACTATTGAAAATCGTTTGACATTACTTGCAGTATGAGTTATAATACTTAGGCTGTGTAATCTGGGATGATGCGGGAAGTTACTTAAATCGTTAGGAAACGAAAGATAATTTCCGCTGACAAGTGTGGGGGCTAGACCCCTGCGACTAACTTCAATAGAATTAGTTAAGTCATTCGCAGCGACTTAGAAAATTTAAGTATCGGCGAATGACTTTTTTATTGCTAAAAAATGACACACACGGCAGAGTTTACAGCACACACAGTAAAAGTTAGGTAAAAAGGAGAAACAAAAAAATGGCAAGTCAAAAAATCAGAATTAAGCTTATGTCTTACGACACGGAAATGCTCGACCAAGCGGCAGCAAGAATCGTTGAAACGATGAAGAAATCGGGTGCAAAAATTAGTGGACCTATTCCGCTACCCACCGAAAAAGAAATCGTAACTATTCTTCGTTCACCGCACAAATATAAGGATTCGAGAGAACAGTTTGAAATCAGAACTCATAAGAGACTTATCGACATCTATTCGCCCAACGTAAAGCTTTTGGATAGCATTCATTTGCCCGCTGGTGTAGATATCAAAATCAAGTTGTAATAAATAAACATTATATATATACGGAGGTGAACTTTATCTATGAATAAAGCAATCATTGGAAGAAAGTTGGGTATGACGCAACTTTTCTCAGCAGACGGCAAAGTTATTCCCGTAACTGTAATTGAGGCAGGTCCCTGTCCCGTAGTTCAGGTGAAAACTTTGGAAAGAGACGGATATTCGGCAGTTAAGCTCGGTTTTTCTGAGACTGACGAAAAATCCTTGAATAAGCCCCAAGCAGGTTTGTTCAAAAAAGCAGGCGTTCCTTGCCAGAAAGTTTTGAAAGAGTTCAAACTTGAAGGTGCAGACGCTATGACGGTTGGATCTATCGTAACTTGCGACGTGTTCGCAGCAGGTGATAAGATTGACGTATCCGGCGTATCAAAAGGTCACGGATTCACTGGTGTTATCAAAAGATGGAATCAGCACAGATTGAAAGAAACTCACGGTGTTGGCCCTGTACACAGAGAAGTTGGTTC
>JAFQLO010000044.1 GCA_017414525.1 Clostridia bacterium
CCTCTGCCCCCACCTCTTGAACGAGAGTGGAAACGGTGCTAAGTTGGCTCATGACGTCTTCCGCCATACATATCGCCGCGTCGCTAGCACCGGGCATCGCTTGCATTATAACGCCACCTGCACCGATACACTTTAAGTCAGTACCGATTTTAACGCCGAGCGCAATAGCAGTTGGTTGTTGTTCGCTTAACGCATAGTATGCAGTAAAGTCCTCTGCGATCTCTCCGCTAACTAGCTGTGAACTTCCAGAATAAGGATCTTTAAGCCCCATACTGCGAACGACGGTCAATCTACCAGTCTTTCCAACTAGTCCGCCAACGTCTAGTTTGCCGTCCGCCCTTAAGGGAAGGTCAACGTTAGGATTATCGATAAACCCGCGCATATCCAAGTTTCCGTTACCGCACACGGTAATCTTTCCACCAGGACCGTTACCTGCAACGGTTACAGAAAGTTTATCGTTTTGGTTTTTAAGGTTGCTTGCCATAAAAGTGCATACGGTGAGCGTTCTTCCAAGTGCCGCCGCACAAACGGGAGAAAGCCCGTGAATTTCTATTGCTTTATTCACCATTTCGGTGGTATCCAAAACGGAAAGGGAAATTTCCCCACCAAAAATAAGTCCTTTTAATAATTTATTCAAAATAATTCTCCTAAAAAGCACTAATCAAAAACGTCCGTGGTCACGCCGCAGACGTTTTTGTTAATATTTGGTTATAATTTATTTATTCTTGTTGCGTTTAGCAAGTTCTCGCTTTGCCTTGGCAATACGCGCCTCTCTATCGAGCCTTGCCTTTTCTTCTTCGCAACTTTCCTTTTGAAGTTCCACGAACTTAGGATCGTTCATGTGCTCTTCAACGTATTTTGCGTGATCGTCAATAATTGCCTGTTTACTTTCGTTAAGTTTAATAATATCGTCACGCTTAAAGGAAGCGGGAAGTTCGGCGAGTTTAAGTTCGTCGTCAGTTATAGGTTTAATAGGTTTAGAACTGAGCGCGATGTGTTTTGCCATAACGAGTTGTTCTCTGTACTGTTTAAGTGCACCAGAGTCGCTTTCCTTAACCTTTTCGTAAATACCTCTATTCTTCTGCGCTCCCTCGACCTTATCGTTGATAAACTTGTCAAACGCCCACTGGCAGAACACCGTCCATACCAGGAACAAAAGTGAGAAAGCTATAAATATTATAAATACAAAGCCGAGTGATAAAATAAACGATTCACCAAAGAATAAGAGCGTCAACGGCAACGAACCGAGGAACAAGAAGAATATGCTCTGTGGGAACAAGCCTATCGAGAACAAAACTGCGTTCCTTAAAAGTTTAGAGAACCTTAACTCGTAAGTTACCGACATTGATATCATGTGCAAAGCGACGAGAGTAAAAAATCCCAACAAAACGTAAGATAAAACCCTTGAAACTGTGAAAATCCACGCATTATCCACGCCGACTACTTCGCTATATTCGCAGAGTGAAATGGATAAAATTACAAAATAGAATAACAAACAATAGGTCAAAACTATAACGCAGACTTGCTTGAAGTTTTGCTTAATTCCCTTCCAAAAATCGTTGGCGACGAAAATACCTTCCGTCCAAACCATATTTCTTATGACGTAAGCACCGCCAGAAATACCGATTGAGGCAAAAATACCAGCTATCGGGAGAAGAAGCAAGGTTATCGATTTAACGTCATAAACAATTCTCTCTGAATATCCCAAAAGCGTTGGAGGAATCATATATCCCACGCCAAAACCTTGAGTAAACGGATAAGCCGAACCGATGTTAAATAAAATAGTATACCTAATAAAAATTAAGCCGATAAGCGGGAGGAAAAACAAAAGCATCAACAAGTTAATGATAACGAGTTTCCCTAATCTCCCCTTTAATATATCCCAAAAGAGTTCCCATCTGTTAGACGGAAGCGACGCTCTTGCATACCCCTCGGACTTTTCTTTACCGAGCATTAATCTGTCAATAAGACCTTGTTTCTTTTTTGCCATTATTATCTCCAAATAAAAAGTGATATTCCACGACTCTAAAACTTTTAAGCCTACCGAGTTAAAATAGACCATTTTTAGTTTACACTAAATTCAAATATTTTACAAACAAAAATAGCATATTAGATAAAAAAAACTTTACTTTTTTCTTTAACTTTGTTAAACTATGCATATATTGTTTTAATAGGAGTATTTTACGATGAAAAAGTATAACGTTGCGGTTGTTGGTGCAACCGGTATGGTAGGAAGAAAATTCTTAGAAGTTTTGGAAGAAAGAAAACTTCCCGTTGAGAATTATTATTTGTTTGCTTCTGCAAAATCCGCAGGCAAAGAAATTGAGTTTATGGGTAAACCCCACACCGTTATTGAACTTAAAGAAGAAAATCTCGAGGGTAAAAACATTGACATCGCCCTCTTCTCTGCTGGTGGCGACACCAGTAAAGAATACGCTCCCATCTTTGCTAAACACGGCATTTTGGTTATCGACAACTCAAGCGCGTGGAGAAGGGACGAGAACGTTCCACTAGTCGTTCCAGAGTGTAACGCTGACGATATTAAATGGCACAACAACATTATCGCTAACCCCAACTGCTCTACTATTCAAGCTATGGTAGTATTAAAACCTCTTCACGAGGCTTTCAAGATTAAGAGAGTTATTTACTCTACTTACCAAGCGGTTTCTGGTGCTGGCGTTAAGGGCTTTAACGACCTTAAAGGCGGAATCTGTGGTGAAGCACCCCAGAAGTTCCCCTATCCTATTTTTGGAAACTGCATTCCCCATATCGACGTTTTCCTAGACAACGGTTACACCAAGGAAGAAGACAAGATGATTTTTGAAACCAAGAAAATTCTCGGTGACCAGTCTATTAAGATTACCGCTACTTGCGTCCGCGTTCCCGTATACTTCGGACACAGCGAATCAATCAACCTCGAATTTGAAAAGCCCTGCACCGTTGAACAAGTTAAGGAAGTTCTCGCAAAGGCAGAGGGCGTAGTTATTCAAGACGACGTTAAGAATAACGTTTATCCTATGGCTTTAACTGCTGAAAATAAGGATGAAGTTTTCGTTGGTAGAATTAGAAAGGACGAAACTGTTGAAAGCGGTATCAACCTCTGGTGCGTTGCAGATAACATTAGAAAAGGTGCTGCAACTAACGCAGTTCAAATTGCTCAAAAGGCTATCGAACTCGATCTCGTTAAGAAAAACTAACTTCCATTAGGAGTCATATATGAACAAGACTATTTTTAAAGGCACTTGCACTGCCATGATCACCCCTTTCACAGAGGACGGAATTGATTATAAAGCGTTTGCCCGCCAAATCGAATACCAAATTGAAAACGGTATCGACGCGCTTTGCGTTTTAGGAACTACGGGTGAAGCGCCCACTATTACTAACGAAGAGTACGACAGTATCGCTAAATTCGCTTACGATAAAATTGCTGGCAGAGTTAAGTTTATTCTCGGTTCTGGCAGTAACTGCACGAAAAAGGCTATTGAAAAGAGTCAATTTGCGCAGAGCGTTGGTGCGGACGGCTTGCTCGTCGTTACCCCCTACTACAACAAGTGCACTCAAAAGGGTTTAGTTAAATATTATAACGATATTTGCGATAACGTAGATATTCCCGTTCTCTGCTATAACGTGCCAGCTAGAACTGGCGTTAACATTCTTCCCGAAACTATGGAAGAAATAGCAGCAAACAAGAATATCGGCGGTATTAAAGAGGCTTGCGGTAATATGGAGCAAATTTGCGAAACCGCACGCCGTATCCGTGGTAAGACTGCACTTTATTCTGGTGACGATAACCTTAACCTCGCGATGATGAGTATCGGTTCTATGGGGCTTATCTCAGTAGCGTCAAACGTTTGCCCTCGTGAAGTTGGCGACGTTGCTAGACTTTACTACACTGGTAGAAACAAAGAGGCTTACGAACTTCAAGAAAGGTTGCTTCCGCTTATCGACGCGATGTTCGTTGAAGTTAACCCTATACCTGTTAAAAAGGCTAGTGAACTAATTGGGCTTGGTAGCGGAATCGTTAGAGCACCGCTAACCGAACTTGAGCCCGAGCACACGGCTGATATGATCAGAGTTTTGAAAGATTTTGGATTTAAGATTTAAGGAGTTATTATGGTCAACGTTTTAATAAGCGGCGCAAACGGAAGAATGGGAAAAAAGGTTTTCGAGGCGGCGGCTTTGAGCGATAAAGTCAAGGCTATCTGTGGTATCGACCTCGTAGAAAACCTTTCTGGTAAAGACTTCCCTATTTATTCGTCATTTGATAGCGTTAAGGAAAAGATTGACGTGGTAATAGATTTTTCCGCACCCGCTAACCTTAATAACGTTCTTGATTTTTGCAAAAAAAATAGTGTTGCTGCCGTGCTTTGCGCTACTGGTTACACGGAAGAGGACGTTAAAAACTTAGAGGCGGCAAGCAAAGAAATTGCAGTTTTCCGTTCAGGAAATATGTCGCTCGGCGTTAATCTTTTGATTGACCTCGTAAAAAAAGCGGCGGCTACCCTTTACGGTTTTGACGTGGAGATTATTGAAAAGCACCACAACCAAAAGGTTGACGCACCTAGCGGTACTGCGCTTATGCTCGCTGAGGCTGTTAAAGAAGTTGACGAGGATAAATTCTTTAACTACGGCAGACAAGGCATTTGCGGTAAGCGCAATAAAAACGAAGTTGGTATCCACGCCGTGCGCGGTGGAACTATCGTAGGTGAGCACGACGTTATTTTTGCCGGCAACTACGAAACGGTTACCCTATCGCACCAAGCAACTGACAGAAGCGTGTTCGCAAACGGTGCAGTTGCGGCTGCAAGTTATATTGCGGGCAAAAAATGCGGACTTTTTAATATGTCCGACGTTATAAATGGCAAATAGTATGCTTAAAGAAAACCTTGAAAAGGTATTTACACAAATTCAAAAGGGAAATAATTTAGGCGAAAAAATAGACCTCGTTGGTGCAACTAAAATGCAGTCGGCAGAGATTATCAACGAGGCTATATCTTATGGATTAAAAATCGTTGCTGAAAATAAAGTCCAAGAGTTTAGAGAGAAAAACAAACTACTTATAGGTTGTGAACAGCATTTTATCGGGCATCTTCAAACGAATAAGGTTAAATACTTAATCGGCAAGGTTTCCCTCATTCATTCGGTAGATTCTTTGCACTTAGCAGAAGAAATAAACAAGCAAGCGGAAAAACGCAACTTAGTGCAAGAGGTGCTTATTGAAATTAACGTTGGAAACGAAGTTCAAAAAAGCGGCTTAGAGTTTTCTTTGGCAAAAGAGGAAGTGCTAAAAATCGCTCACCTCTGCCCTTATATAAAGGTCGTGGGGCTTATGTCAATGCTCCCCCGCTCGGAAGATAAGAATTATTTGGCGGAGCTTTGCAAAAACATGCGTGAACTTTACGACGAACTTAAAACTTGCGGACTTCATTTCAAGCATTTATCGGTGGGAACTTCGGGCGATTACGAAATAGCAATCGCTAACGGAAGCAATATGATAAGACTCGGAAGAACTATTTTCGGGGAAAGAAATTACGGAGAAGTAAAATAATGGGTATTTTCGATTTGTTCGGCAGAGAGCCGAGAGTAAAAACTAATAACCGCACGACACAGTCTAACGATTACGTCGGCATTAAAGCAGTTGGCGAAAACGATAAAAGAGGTCCAGTTGCTGTGTTTAGTCCTGCGTCGTTTGCTGAGGTGGAAGAAATAATCGATACGATTAAGGCCGGAAAGAACGCCGTGGTTCATTTAACCGAACTTAAAACCGAAACTGCCGTCAGAGTCTTAGATATGCTCTCAGGCGCTATTTACGCGCTTGGTGGCGGTGTTTACGAAATGGGCAAAAACGTTTTTATGTTCTCCCCCTCTGGCGTTGAAGTTTATTAATAATTAAAAAATTGAAGGCAGGTAAAATCACCTGCCTTTTTTATTTTATATTTTTTATATAAGTGGTTAGATACAAGCAAGACAAGGCTCACTACTTACGAGTTGAAAGCCGTTTAACGCCACAGATGCGAGCAAGAGAAGGAAAACGAAAAAGCGCAGACAGGCGCGTACTTTTTGTACGTAACTGTTTGCGCTTTGATGTTTGACACACTATTGCGACGTATATGTGGCGTTAAACTCCCCAGACGAACCAAACAAACAAGTATCCAGACAATACCGCTGCGAGAGTAAACGGTATACCGATTTTGAAGAAGTCGGAAGATTTAACTTTATAACCCTCTTTATTAAGCATACCGATGGCAACGACGTTTGCTGATGCACAGACGGGAGTGATGTTTCCGCCGAGAGTTGCACCGCAAAGAAGACCAAATCCTAATAAAATCTGCACGTCAGCAGAAACGCCAAGCCCTGCGATTACTGGGAGCATAGTTGCGACGTAAGGAATATTATCGATAAACGCAGAGATTAATACCGAGCCGAACACGATTAAGGTATAGAGCAAGAAGATGTTGCTTTCTCCGATTGACGCAAAGAAACTGCTGATGTCCGCAATAATTCCAACCTTTTCAACCGCTTGAATAATGATGAAGAGGAAAATAAGGAAGAATACCGTTTGATAGTCGATGGTGTTTGCAACTTCCTTTAAAGCAGTCTTAACCTTTTTAGAGGTGGCAACGTGATAAATCAAGCACACGATACCAAAGAACATACAAACTAAACCGTTGATATGATCTGCAATAAAGCCTTCAGGTAAAGTCAAGAAAGAGCAAAGCACCAAACAAGTTATATTTAGAACTAGCATCACCGTCGGGAAAATGGTGGTGACGGTAACAGGTTCAGAAAGATATTCAAACTTTCTGTTCTGTTTTCTGAATATAATGATAAGGATAGGAATAGTAGCTAACATTCCGAGTTCAACTGCCCAGAATATTGAGAGTTTTCCGTTCATAACGAAGAAGTCCATAAAACTCATTCCTATTTCACCAGCGAGCATTACGGAAGTGGTGTCTCCTACTAGCGTTGCCGCGCCTTGAAGGTTACTTGAAACGGCTATACTGATTAAAACGGGAATGGGAGAAACGCCTACCTTTTTAGCAACTGCTAGTCCAATAGGTGCGAGCATTAAAACGGTAGCAACGTTATCAACGAACGCTGATATAACACCGCTTAAAACAGAAAGGAGAACTAAAACCCACATAGCGTTGGGAATTTTAGATATAATCTTATCAGCGAGCTTATTAGGCATACCAGAATCAGAGAAAAGCCCAACGGTTATCATAATGCCGACGAGCATCATAACGACGTTATAGTTTATAGCCTCAGAAAACGCTTCGTGCCAAAGCATGTGACCAGATATTGCACAGGCTACCGAGCAAATAAGTGCGGTAATACCCGTTATTATCGGTTTCTGCTTGGGAAGAGCGATTATGAGAATATAAGTAAGAATAAATAAAACCAGCACGAATATTTTCATTTCACACCTCTTAACTTTTGTATTATTAACAAATTAAAAGACTTTTACCGCAATCACGATAAAAGTCTTGTTAAAACTACCTTAAGTAATTTTCGCATCACCGGGCAAAAATGCCGACTTGACGATTTTGCGATTGCAATTTCTTGCAACAACTACTCCCTTTTGTGTTTAATTATCTAACGTTTAATGCGTTGAAAGTGTTGTCAAGAGAAGCGAGTTTTTCAGAGAAAAGTTTCATTTCATCTTCGGGCAATGGAACTTCAACGATTCCCTTAACGCCAGAACCACCAACCTTACAGAGAACGCCAGTGCAAAGATTTTTAGCACCGTATTCACCGTTAAGAAGGGTTGCAACTGGTAAAATCGTATCAGTGTCTGCGAGAAGAGCTTTAATAAGCTGAACGGTTGACGCTGCGATAGCGTAGAAGGTTGCGCCTTTAGCCTTAATAACTTTCGAGCCTGCCGCTACCATACCAGCGTAAATGTTTTGAAGTTCAACTTCGAGTTCCGCTTCCTTAACGCCCATAATCTTAGTGCAGTATTCTCTAATGGGCATACCGCAAACGGTGCAAAGACTCCAAGGAGCCATACAAGCGTCGCCGTGTTCTCCGAAAACGTAAGCGTTAACGTTAGACGCGTCAACCTTGCAATAATCTGCAACTGCGCGAACGAGTCTGTTAGAGTCAAGTAAAGTTCCCGTTCCTACAACTTGGTTTGCAGGAAGTCCAGTATCTTTAATGGTTACGTAAGTTAAAACGTCAACGGGGTTACTTACAACTACGTAAAGAGCATCGGGTGCAATTTTAGCAACGTCTTTTATAACGCTCTTTAAGATACCAACGTTGATTCCAGCAAGGTCAAGTCTAGTCTGGCCGGGTTTTCTTCCTACGCCGAAAGTAACGACTACTACGTCTGAGCCAGCAACGTCAGCATATTCACCGCTCCAAATTTTAACTGAAGGAACGCAAGCGCCACATTGAGAAATATCAAGTGCTTCGCCCTCTGCCTTTTCTTTATTAATGTCTACCAAAACGATTTCAGAGCAAACACCCTGAAGAGTAAGCGCATACGCGATAGTAGCACCTACGTTACCAGTTCCAAGAATAGCAATCTTTCTTTTTTTCTGTACCATTCAAAATTTTCTCCTATTATAATTTACAGTTATATAATACACGAAAAAAAAAGAATTTGCAAACGTTTTTATGTATTTTTCTTCAACTTTAAAATTAGTTAAAATTTATAGCCGATTATGCAAAAAAACAGCTTACCGTATTATAGATATCCCCCGCCCCCAAAACCAAACATTTTTGGTATTCTTTGGCTCGTTTATTTAGTTCCATAAAGAGATTTTGCGAACTGCTAACTAATACCACGTCGTTTTTCCCTGCATCCACGAGCTTTTTATATAACGCCGCCGCGTCACCTTCTTGGTCGTATTTCTCCCTAGCAGCGTAAGTTCTGAATAAAATTAAATCCTCAACGTCTTTAAGCACATTTATAAAATCGTTCATTAATAGTTTGGTTCTTGAATACGTATGCGGTTGAAAAACAGTAAAAAATTTCTCTCTATCTTCCAAAAAGGTCTTAACGGTTAACGCTATTTCTCGCGGGTGATGAGCGTAATCAGCGAAAAACTTACAACCTTCCACCGCCCCTATAAACTCATTCCGCCTTTTAACCCCCTTAAACGATTCCAACGCCCGCTTAACCGTGGAAAAACTTATTCCTAAAATATCGGAAACGGCAATAGCAGCAAGAGCGTTATAAACGTTGTGTCTTCCAGCAACTTTTAAAGTAATGCGCCCTATCTTCCTACCGTAAACTTTTAGACTAAACGAATAGCCGTCCTGAGTTTTCTTAACGTTCTCCGCAGAGTAACTCGCTAATTTTTGAATACCGTAACTTACAGACGATGAATTAGCGACAAGAGATGCGTTATAATCGTCCGCATTATACACCGTTATGCTTTCCTTGGAAAAGGTCTTAAACGTTTCTATCATATCGCTCATATCGCGGTAACTTTCCAAATGGTCGTTATCGATATTTAGAACCACTGAGATTTTTGCTTTTAAGTCAAGTAAATTTTTATTATACTCGCACGCCTCGGTGACTACGTATTTTTTATCGCCGTATAAAAAATTCCCAAAAGATAAATCGTCGCCCCCGCAAAACACCGTGGGCGAAAAACAAGCCTCCCTCATGATTGAGGCAATCATAGCGGTAGTGGTGGTTTTCCCGTGACTTCCGCTTACAGCTACGGAATTTTCAAACTCGGAAATAATACCACCTAGCATCTCACTCCTCTTAAAAATAGGAATACCACGCTTAATGCATTTTTTAATCTCCTTGTTCTCACTGCTTATCGCCGACGAAACGATAACCGCATCTGCTTTTTTTACACAAGAAGGTCTTTCTCCTATATAAACCTTTCCGCCAGCATCTAAAACACGCTTAAAATAATCACCGCTAGTTTCGTCACTACCAGAAACATACTTATTCTCCATAATTGAGTAGTGAGCAAGTCCACTCATTGATACCCCGCCAACTCCCACAACGTGCAAACTATTATAGTTTTTCATACAAAAATATTTTCTCATACTCCAAAAATATGAAAAAAGGGGCGATTTTAGCACATTTTTTTAAAAAAACGCCAACTTTTTTTAAAAAACCTATTGAAATTATCAAAATTGTGTGGTAAAATGAGTGGGATATAAGATAAGGATGGTAACTTAATATGAAAATCACAGACGTAAGAGTACGCATGGTCAAGAAAGACGACAGCAAACTTAAAGCTGTTGCTTCAGTAACTTTCGACGATTGTTTTGTCGTTCACGACATTAAAGTAATCGAAGGCACCGAAGGTTTCTTTATTGCTATGCCTTCTCGTAAAACGGGCGAGGGTGACTATAAGGATATTGCACACCCCATCAAAACCGAAACTAGAGAAGAACTCATTAAAGTTATTCTTGCTGAATTTGAGGCAGAAAAAGCTAAACCCGTTGAATAAGCAAAAGTTACACCATTTTAACTAAAAAATTCTAAACTTGCTACATTGATTTTCTTTGTGGTAAGTTTTTTCGTTCAAAAATCTACACATTGGAGGCAAACCATGAACATTATTACTATCAGTAGAGAATTTGGGAGCGGCGGCAGAGAAGTCGGTAAAAGACTTGCTGAACTTTTAGGATATGATTATTACGATAAGGAGATTATTTCCATAATTGCAGAAAGACACGGGCTTGACGAAAAATACGTTGAGAGCACTCTCTCCTCTTCTCAGTGGAGCAACGTGGCGTTAAGTTTTCGACACTCCTTCTCTTCCCCTATTTATTTCCACGAACCGAAAGTTGAACTTTTATTAGAACAAAAAAAGGTTATTGATGAGATTGCTGCATCTAATAGAAACTGCGTTATCGTTGGTAGAAACGCAGACGTTTTGCTTGCAGATAAAGAGCCTCTTAGTATTTTTGTTTGCGCTGATATGGCATCAAAAATTAAAAGGTGCAAGGAACGTGCAGAGGAAAACGAGCATTTCTCCGATAGAGAGATTAAAAAGAATATTTTGAGAATTGATAAGAACAGAAAGCTTTCACGCTACCTCATTACCGATAAAGACTGGGGCAAGAAAGATTCTTACCACCTCATAATCAACACCACCGATTGGGACATCAAGGAACTCTCAAAAGCACTTAAAGAATTTGCAGTTGCATATTTTAACAACAAAAAATAAAAAACTAGCGTTCCTTTATCAAAAGGAACGCTTTTTAATAGGCAGAAAAAAATGCACGAACATTTAATTAAACCAATTGCGATCATAAAAACAGATTTCACCGATAAGTTCGGCATTCCCCGTCAGAGTGGGCGAGCGCCGTCTCTTCTAGGCAGAATAATTTTTGAAAAAGAATTTAAGAACGGCGAAGGGTTAAAGTGTATAGAAGAGTTTTCCCACCTTTGGCTTATCTTCGGGTTTTCCGAGGCGATAAAAGATTCGTTCTCCCCCACCGTTCGCCCACCGAGGCTTGGTGGAAACAAGAGGGTTGGCGTATTCGCAAGCCGTTCTCCCTTTCGTCCAAACAGTTTAGGATTGTCTTCCGTTAAACTTGAAAAGATAGAAAAGACAGAAGACGGAGTTGTTCTAATCGTATCGGGCGCAGACTTATTAGACGGAACACCCATTTACGATATTAAGCCGTATCTTCCTTTCACCGATTGTCACACGGGCGCTAGAGGCGGTTATGCAGATAATACTGCAGACTATAAACTAGACGTGGTGATTTCCGATGAGTTTTCAAAACTTTTAGGAGAAAAACTAACCCCGCTTATCGAGTGTTTAGCCGATGATCCCCGTCCCTCTTATCAAGAGGACGGAAGGGAATACGGAATGAGTTTTTCAGATTTTGAAATAAAGTTTACTGTATCAGGCAAAACACTTACCGTTCTTTCTGTTATAAAAAAGCAATTCGACAAAAACAGTATAACAAACTAGTATTGTTATACTGTTTTTTTATAAATTGAGTTGCAATGATTTATTTATAGTTTTATAATCAAGATAAAAGCATCAAACTAATTGGGAGCATTATTATGTGTCAAAACTGCAAAAAGATTAAAAACCTAACGATTTTCGACGTTGATATTTCAAACTATTCAGTAGTTTGCGATAAAAACGCACCCGATGCTGTTTTAACAGCAGTTGAAAACTTCAAAAAATATATTTTCGATGCGACGGGCGTTCAATTATCCTCGTCTGATTATAGCGAAAATTCAAATCAAATAGTGATAGGCTTAGATTACTGCACTAGCAAAAAATGTGAAGAGGCTAAAGAAAAAGTTGAACACGACGGTTTTGCAATCGTTGGCGACGGGGACAAACTTTATATAACTGCAAAAATTTATCGCGGAGTTATCTTCGGCGTTTACGCGTTCCTTGAAGAATACGTTGGCGTTCGTTTTTATTCTAGTAGATTTTCGGTAATTCACCAAGCGGATAAAATAGAAATCCCCTGCGACCTATGCTATATTTCCAACCCAAAAATGATTTATAGAAACGTTTATTGGATGGACGTTAAGCACCCCAGCGAAAGCAATCCGCAGTTCCCGCTTATGCTTAGAGATAATACTAACGAACCTGACCCACTTGGAGATATAGGCTGGTATGTGGGTGACGAGCCAAAATTCTGCCACACTATTATAGAGTTAGCAGAAATGAAGCACGAAGTTGGACTTCAGCCTTGTTTAACTGACGAAAACGTTTTTAATACGGTATTAAAGAACGTCAGAAAGTGGCTTAAAGAATATCCTAAAGCCAAAATAATAAGCGTTGCCCAAAACGATTCGTGGGCGCACCAACTTGGCTGCCAGTGTGAAAATTGCCGTGCTATTGACGAGAAAGAAGAAGCGTCTATGGGCTCATATCTAACTTTTATTAACCGCATCGCCGACGCCATTAAGGACGATTATCCAGACGTTTTAGTTGATACTCTCGCTTATAGATACACGAGAAAACCACCAAAAACCGTCGTACCACGCGATAACGTTATCGTTAGACCCTGCTCGATTGAATGCTGTTTTTGTCACCCGTTTGACGATCCCGATTGCGAGGCTAACGTTAAGTTTAAAAACGACCTTGACGGTTGGACAAAGATAGCAAAAAAGATGTTCGTTTGGGATTACACTACTAACTTCCATAAATATTTGCTCCCCTTCCCCAACCTTTACGTTTTGCATAAGAATATGAAGTTTTTATACGACCACAACGTTCGCGGCGTATTCGCTCAAGGAAACTGCCAGTCGTTATCGGCAGAATTTGGAGAACTGAGAGCGTATTTACTTTCCAAACTTATGTGGAATCCCGAGATGAGCGAAAAAGAATATTTTGCTTATATGGACGAATTTCTCAAAGACTATTACGGCGCGGGCTGGAAGCGCATTAGAAATTATATCGACTGGTCGAGTGAATTCTGTGCAAAAAACACACACTCACACTGCGAAACTACCGCGCTTGCACTTCCCATTGAAAGCAAGGAAGAATGCGAGAGAATACTTAACGAATGGAAAGCCGCTGAAAACGAGGCGGAAACGGAAGTCCAAAAAGAACACGTTAGACTCTCCAGCGTGCAGTTTCTATCTCTATGCGAACACTTCCCCGATTTCAATTTCGATTTCAGAAAGGAAAAATACGATATATTAAAGAGAAACGGGATAACTTATTATAGAGTTAACGCACGCCTCCCCGAACTAAAAGATGGCGAAGAACTGCCTTGGCTAAAATAAATAATATAAAAAACCACCCGTTTGGGTGGTTTTTCTTTATCTTTCTTCCTTAAATTGTTGGTTATAAAGTTTTGCATAGTCGCCGTTTTTTGCTATGAGTTGTTCGTGACTTCCACGCTCGGTTATTCTTCCGTCAGAGATAACTGCAATTTCGTTGGCGTTTTTAATGGTAGATAACCTATGCGCAACAACTATCGTCGTTCTGCCTTTACAGAGTTCGTCAAGCGATTGCTGAATCAAAATCTCCGTGGTGTTATCAAGTGCGCTAGTCGCCTCGTCTAAAATAAGAATAGGCGGATTCTTTAAGAACACTCTTGCAATAGATAATCTCTGCTTTTGTCCGCCGGAAAGTTTAACTCCACGCTCGCCGATAACCGTGTCATAACCCTTTTCAAGAGTTAAAACGTAGTCGTGAATATTAGCGCGTTTTGCTGCCTCTATAACTTCCTCGTCAGTAGCATCAGGTCTACCGTATAAGATATTTTCCTTTATACTTGCGTTAAAGAGATAAACGTCTTGCTGAACGATACCGATGTTTTTACGGAGTGATTCAGCGGTAATAGAGTTTATATCCATATCGTCAATATAGATATTCCCATTTTCCACTTGATAAAAGCGTGGAATGAGGTGGCAAACGGTAGTTTTTCCGCCACCACTAGGTCCAACTAGCGCGTAAATATCGCCCTTTTTAATATCCAAATCAAGTCCGTGCAAAACGTCCTTTTCTTTACCGTAGCCGTAAGTAACGTTACTAAATCTAATTCTACCGTCGAGCGTTCCCACCTCTTTTGCATCTGGCGCGTCCTTTTCCGGCTCAGCTTCCATAATCTCTAGAAATCTCTTAAACCCAGTTACGCCGTTTTGATATTGTTCCATAAACATAATCAGTTGCCTTACGGGTGCTAGAAACACGTTCACAGAAACGATAAAAGTCGTGTAGTCGCCTATCGCAATAGTGCCTGCATACAAAAATAAACCGCCGGCAATTAATACTACTACGTTAAAAACTTCGGTTACTAGTGTTGAAGTTGAATGGAACACTCCCATAGCCTTAAACGCCTTTCTTCTAGCCTCAACAAACCAGTTATTACCTTTTTCGAACTTTTCCTTTTCGCTAGCAGAGTTAGTAAACGCCTTTGTTACTCTAATTCCGGAAATACTGCTCTCTAAAGAAGCGTTGATTTGCGCAACGGATTTTCTGCTTTCCATAAATGCATCGCGCATCTTTTGCCTTACTGAAAAAGATATAATAAGCAAGAACGGAACACAAACGAAAATAATTAGCGTCAAATAAACGTTTATCGTCATAAGGTAAATAAACGCTGCGATAATCGAGATGCCGGAAATTAAAACGTTTTCAGGTCCGTGATGTGCGAGTTCGCTTATATCGTTAAGGTCGTTAGTCATTCTGGACATAACCTTACCAGTTTCGTTATTGTCGTAAAACTTATACGGAAGCGTTTGCAAATGATTAAACATATCGCTGCGCATTCTTGCTTGCATCTTAACCCCTATCATATGCCCTTGATACTGAATAAAGTAATTAAGCAGCATTTTGATAAAATATAGTGCAAGCAACGCCGTTCCGAATATTATTATCATATCGTACTGGGCGGCGGGGATAAAGTCGTTAAGCATCGTCCTCGTTATAACTGGATACACAAGCCCAAACATACCCACCGCACACGACGCTAACATATCAAGAGTGAACATCAGCTTATACGGCTTATAGTAACTAAAAAATTTCTTTAACATAAATTTCTCCAAACGTTTATCAAATATATTTTATCACTTTATGGGCAAAATGTATAGTAATATAAAAAAATTCCGCTAGAAATAGCGGAATTTTTATTTAGCATATTAATGAGAAACGGGTTAGAAACAAGTGTGGCTAGGCTCGACAAGCCAAAGGATGAGATTGACCGTCTGGTCATCGAAGTCTTTGGCGCAGTCAGTTAACGACGCCACGCACCGTTTACAACTTGTTTCTTTGGATTTTGCCACTTACTGTTTTTGGAAGTTCGTCACGGAACACGACGATTCTGGGATACTTATAAGGAGCAGTTTTTGATTTAACGTAAGCTTGAATTTCCTTCTTGAGTTCTTCGGTAGGCTCAGTGCCTTTAACTAGAACTATACTTGCTTTAACGACTTGACCACGAACTTCATCAGGTTCAGCAGATACGCCGCACTCTAAAACGTAAGGAAGTTCCATAATAACCGATTCAATTTCAAACGGTCCGATTCTATAACCGCTAGACTTAATAACGTCATCAACACGGCCAACGTACCAATAAAATCCGTCCTCGTCACGCCAAGCGGTATCGCCAGTGTGATAGAAACCATCGTGCCATACTTCCTTGGTTTTCTCTTCGTCACGATAGTAACCACAGAAAAGTCCGCAAGGCGCACCGTTAGAAACGTTAACTACGATTTCGCCCACGTCACCTACCGCAACCGACTTGCCGTTTTCGTCTACGATATCGATATCGTAAATAGGTGCGGGTTTACCCATTGAACCGATCTTATGAGGTTTGCCAACGAGGTTACCAACGAGCATAGTGGTTTCCGACTGACCAAAACCCTCTTTGATCTGCAATCCAGTAAGTTTTTCAAACTGATTATATACTTCGGGGTTGAGTGCTTCGCCCGCAGTGGACATATGTTCAACCGATGAAAAATCGTATTTAGAAATATCTTCTTTGATTAACATTCTAAGCATCGTGGGAGGCGCGCAGAAGGTCGTAATATGATATTTTGCAAACATCGGGAGAATATCTGCCGCGTCGAATCTATCAAAGTCGTAAACGAAAGTTGCAGCCTCGCAAAGCCATTGACCGTAAAGTTTTCCCCACATTGACTTTGCCCAACCAGTATCGGATATAGTAAAGTGCAAGCCGTCGGGATTAACGTTGTGCCAGTATTTTGCAGTGTGGAAGTGACCGAATGCGTACTTATGGTTATGAAGAGCCATTTTAGGATAGCCGCTAGTTCCAGAAGTAAAGAACATAAGTAACGGATCGTCACCACAAGCGGTATCTTCGCTGCGCTTAAAGTGAGTGCTATACATAAGATACTCTTCGTTGAAGTTCCTCCAACCCTCTCTCGTGCCGTTTACGATAAGTTTATGCTTAATCTCAGGGCATTTTGCAGCTGCGATTTCCGCTTGATGCGCGGTGTCACCATCAGCAGTACAGATAATTGCACTTGCGCCTGCCGCCTTAAAACGATATTCAAAGTCGTGCTCTTGAAGTTGGTTGGTTGCGAGAATTGCCACCGCGCCGAGTTTATTAAGACCGAGCATAGCAAACCAGAACTGGTAATGGCGTTTTAATACCAAAACGACCTTATCGCCCTTCTTAATGCCGAGAGCCTTAAAATAGTTAGCACATCTTGCAGACTCCTTTTTCATATCGGTAAAGGTAAATCTTCTCTCGGTTTTATCCTTAGAGATATGGAGCATCGCAAGTTTATCGGGTTCGCGTTCAGCAAGTGCGTCCACCAAATCGAATGCAAAGTTGAACTTTTCGGTATTCTTAAACTTAATTGAAGTGGGTGTTCCGTCCTCGTCCTCAACAACGTCGATATACTTGTGATAAATGCGTTCTTTGTTATCCTTAACCTTTTCCTTTTTAACGGTAGAAATAACCGCCTTTTTATCAGCAAGTTCGGGAATAGGCTCGCCAGTGGGATTTAATACGATAGCGTAAAACTCACAGTCTCTGCCGTTAACTGCTATCATTCCGTGCGGCTTATCAGAGTCGTAATAAATACTGTCCCCCGGTCCTAAAACTTCCCTATGCTCGCCAACTTGAACCATAAGGTAACCGCTAATAACGATATCGCACTCCTGACCTTCGTGGGTGGTGAGTTCAATATCTTTATGCTGAGCCTCTTCACTATAAACGCTCTTAACGTAAAGCGGTTCTGCAATACGGTTACGGAAAGCGTAAGCGAGGTTATAATAAGTCATACCGTGAGCATTAGCAATCTGCTGTCCAGCCCCCACTCTGGTCACCGTGTAACCTTTAAGTTTAGGGCTATAACCCTCGATAATATCGGTTACGTTGACGCCAAGCGCTAAAGCACAGCGATAAATAAAGGCAAAGTTAAGGTCGGAAAGACCGTTTTCACAGTCGAGGTATTCTTGCTCGGAAACGCCCGTTTTTTCCGCCATTTGCGAAGTGGAAAGCCCAACGATATCTCTAAGCTCTCTTATACGCCCAGCCATTTCCTTGATCTTAAGATCAAGCCCAGTTATTTTTTCCATAAAATCTCCTTTGCGGGAAAATAAAAAAACCCGCCTCAAAGTCTTACTTTGAGACGAGTGCCATAAACAATGCACCCGCGGTACCACTCAAATTGCGGAAATCCGCCACTCTTGGAATCAATCAATTCCTATGACATTAACGCAGCAATCACGGAGAGGTTCTACTTGCTATTGCTTTCTTCCTCTCGGCTCGGAAGCTACAATCGCGATATCCCGCTTTACGGCTCGCACCAACCGCCGTATCTCTTAAAAGCAAAATGAACGCGCTCTCTTCTTCAACGCCTTTATTTTTTTATAATTTTAACACAAGCGAAAAAGTTTGTCAATTATTTTCACCATAAAATGAACAAAACCCGATACTAGATCGGGTTTTGTCTTTTATTTTAATTATTTTAGTTTACCTAAAATCTTAACGCCCTCTTCAACGATCTTTTCAGCAGTGCCTGCCTTAAAGCCGGAAGAACGAGCTTCGTAACCGCCCTCGTCATAAGAGTCTTTCATCGGGAAGTAACCTTCGCTACCGTTAGTTAAGCAACAAGGAATAATTAAGTCCCAACCCTCTGCTTTTCTTACGCCGTTTCCGATCTCGGTAAACGGTTCACCAGGGATACCAAAGAAAGCAATCTTACCGATAGAGAATGCGGTAAATGGAAGTTTAAAGAAGTCCGGAGCGTTCTCAAGTCTCACCATTCTTGCAGCCTCTGCAACGACGGTGGTGAGCATCATAGCCTTAAAGGGAATTTCATCGTCCTTACCAGCGTTGTGGAGGTCGTTATATTTATGAGCGAGAACGAGCTCCTCTTTCGTTCCCTTGTTTGCAGGAATATCAACGATGTTTAGTGAGTAGTTAAGTTCTACGTCATCAACGTATTCAACCTTATCGTAAACGGACATAACAGCACCAGTAACAACTCTTGCAATGTGGCGAGCGTGACCGTAACCGCGAGAGCAACCATCAAAGTCGTTAAACATATCGTTAAAGTCACCTTTCTTGGGATGAACGTTAACGTGGTTAACGTCACCTTGCGCACCGTTAATGAAGATACACTTGGTGTTATCGATTGATTTTTCCACGAAAGTTCTGGTCATTGCGGGCCAGTCGCCAGAAATCTTGCATCCACCAACAACGTCGGGATGGTTAGCAAAGTTTACGAGCACGATGGTTTCTGCACCTTCTCTATCGAAACGGAGAACGTTAACGTCCTCGTTAAGCGAGCCGATAGGAGCAACTATGTCTGGGTTATTTACACCGGGGTTGGTTTTGGTTGAACCGTCTTTCATCTTATAACGGCGGATAAACGCAACGTTTTTAGCACTACCCACGCCGTAACCGAATTTAGCATCTTTAAGATCGTCAATCGCAAACTGAGCAACGTCAGCAAACTTTGCAGTGAGAAGATCAATATAGGTGTTTTCAAGGTCGGTGTTTTGGCTTCTATCAGCAAGCGTACGCGGGCCAGTGTGAGTGTGGGTTGCGTGAATGAAGATTTGCTCTTCTTTAAGTCCAGTTCTAACAGTAATAGCGTCCTTAAATTCTTTAATCAAATCCATCTTGATACCGCAGTGGTCAGCGGTAACGACAAGATAGGTTTTATCTCCGTTCTTAAGTGCCAAAGCGTTTAACGAAAGTTCGTCCAAAACTCCGTCGGCAATACGGATTTTGTAATATCCAGAAATATTAACGCCCATAGGCGGAGTCATATCAACTCTTGCAAAACCAGCTTGTAAAGTATTCTTTGCCATAATAATTATCCCTCTTTTTATTGTAATTATTTATTACTAATAATTTAACACTAAGCAAAACTTTTGTCAACAATTTAGTCAGTTTTTTCATAATTTTAAGGATATAAAAGAAAACTATTAAAACTAAATCACTTGCATAATATTCTCACCCACGCAAAAAGGCAAGGAAAACCTTGCCTTATCTTTTATAATTTGCTTAACCTTTATATCCCCAAACCACAGAATATCTTGAGGGCTTCCACAAACTATTCCACCCATCAGGTTTACTCTCCACCACGCAGTAAATCGTTAAATCACCGCAATACCAAAACGCATAAGAACCGATGCTCGTCACGCTATTCGGTATTACAATACTTGTTAACGAGCCACACTCTTCAAACGCAAAAGAGCCGATACTTGTTACGCTATCTTCTATTACTACGCTTTTTAAGCTATCACAATCATAGAACGCTTCCATACCAATACTTTTCACCCTATCTCCTATAATAACGCTTGTTAATGAGGAGCAACAAGAGAATGCAGAATTTCCGATACTCTTCACACTATCTCCTATTACTACGCTTGTTATAGTGTTGCAGTTACGGAACGCAAAATCATTTATCTTAGTAGCAGTGGTTAGTTTTACTTCGGTTACTTCTTGCCCATTTATTATAAGTTTCTTTGTGTAATATAAGGGATTTGAATAAGAATCACCAAACTCTATCTCTACCCAACCATCTATACTTCCTTTATATACTACGCTCTTTAATTTTGAACAACCATTAAATGCATAATCACCAATACTTATTACTCCAGTTCCTATTACTACACTTGTTAATGAGGTGCAAGAAAAAAACGCAAAATCACCGATGCTAGTTACGCTATCGGGTATTTCTATCGTAGAGAGCATCTCGAGACCAAAAAATGCATAATCTGCAATAATTTTCGTGCTTTTGTGAATATCGTAAGATGAAAACTTATTTACTGCTTCAATTAATGCAAAATAGTCGTTATCACTACTTCCCAAATATTTGCAACCACCATATTCATTGAACTGTAAATTATGACAATCAGAAAACGCCATATATCCTATACTCGTCACACTATCGGGAATTACTACGCTTAACAGCGAGTGGCAACTTTTGAACGCTGCATTGCCGATACTTGTTACGCTGTCGGGAATTACTACGCTTTGAAATGAGGAGTACGGAGAAAACGCACTTACACCGATACTCGTTACTGGTTTTTGATTATAAACTGAGGGAATAACGACTGTTCCAGAATTGCCAGTATAATCTATAACTGAATACACTTCATCAATGAGTTCAAAAACTAAACCCTTCGTATAATAGGAGGGTTCGTACTTGCCACAGTTACACCGAATATTATCTATATAGTTATGTCCTAAAATATCACCATATTCTACACCACATACTGAACAGTTTGCTTTCTTGGTACAATTAGCCTCTCCACCACCGCAGCTTTCAGTTATCTTGTGGTCGCTATCGTTCGTGCAAGTTTTGGTATGATGAATTCCGTCGCCGTCAGAAACAAAGTCACCGTAGTTGTGACCTAACGCTTTAACTTCGTCCGCGCGGTAAGTATCACCACAACCACAAGTATAGGTTGTGTATCCCTTATCCTCGCAAGTGGGCGGTATTATAACACTAGCATAATTATGCTCGTGTTCTTTTTCTATTGTGTTGGTTTTTCCACAACCATTATCGCACTCTGCGGTTTTTGTATTGTCGCCGTTGTCTTTGTAATCAGTGAAACAATGTGCAGTCACCTCTGTCTTTTCTCCACAAGAGCACTCTTTCCAGTGGTTGTTATCGTCATACTTAACTGTTTTATATTCGTGCGTATGCGTGGGAGCATCGGGAACACTAGGAGCTTGCTCGTAGCCGCAAGCGCATTTTCCGTCGGTTAAACTATGCGCCGTTACTTCCGCCTTCTCACCACAAGAGCACTCTTTCCAGTGATTAGCATCATCAAACGTAACTGTTTTATATTCGTGCGTATGCGTGGGAGTATCGGGAATGATGGGAGTTTGCTCCTCTTCTTCCTTTTCGTAACCGCACGAACATTTTTCGTCAGTTAAACTATGCGCTGTTACTTCCGCCTTTTCACCGCAAGAACATTCTTTCCAGTGGTTAGTCTCATCAAACTTAATAGTCGAATATTCGTGGGTATGCTGAGGTGGAGTTTGCCCCTCTCCGCCGTTATCTGGCGTGCTTGGTGCGCATGCGATTGAAAAGCACGTTATCGCTAAAAGCGATAACATAAGTGCTAACAATTTCGTTATATTTTTCATAAGCCTCTCCTTATGTTTTTATTATAAACTAGAAAACAAGCCTTGTCAATAAGTGGTATAATAAATTAAAAAACCATTCCATAAAAAAGCGACTCCCGACGAAAATTCGTCGGGAGTTTTGTTTTTAGTTAGCTAATTTTATATTATAAAACGACTTCTCTTTTATAATCACAAGGGATTCCGCTAGCGGATAACAAGCATCTGTGCACTATCGCCTCTGTTTCTAGGTCAACCTCGTAGCCTCTTTCACCTCTTATCATTTTAGCAAAAGCTAAAAGAAGTTCTTCATATCTGTCGAACACTTCACTTGTAGAGAGTTCACCCTCTTCACCCCACTGCTCGCTCTTATAAGTTCTTATAACGCTAACGTTAGGGTTTTTAAATTTTGCGTTTACCCCGTGTGTTTCGATAGGCGTAATTTGAACTGACTGTTTTTCGCCGTTTACTACTATGTGTCTACGGAAAAAACCGCCGTGATCGCCCATTACGCTTTTAATCGTTGCCACTCCGTTTGGATACCTTAAAACTGCCAACGAGCAATCTTTGCCTTGCGTACCCTGATACCCCGTTGAAACGTTTGTTGGGATAATTTCCTCGGGCACGCCCATAAGGCGCACGACTATATCTATAAGGTGGCAGCCTAAATACTGCATCATTCCGCCCTTAAAGTTAGTAAGCCAATCTCTCTTGCCTTTAACAAAGAAACAGCTCATTTCCGCATCAACCGAATGAATTTTGCCAAACTCGCCATTTTTATTCATATTAAAAATCTGCTTGACGAAAGGATTGAAACGGTACATATAACCTATTGAAAAGGCTAGCTTTTTTTGCTTTATTATAGAAAGCAAACTTTCAAACTCTTCCGCGCTTTCACCTGGGGCTTTATCCATATGGACGTGAAGTCCCCTTTCCGCCGCCATTTTTGCGTATTTTACTAAAAGCAAATCGAAAGTTTCTATCGCAACAGCATCTATATCTGGCATTGAAAGAATTTCTTCAACCGTATATTGACGTGCGCCTTGATACATTCTACTCTGATTTTCTAGGTGAGATAATTCCCATTCGTTATCGGTAACGTCGTCTTCTGGAATTGCGTAACCAACCACGTCGAACACGTCGGGCATATTGCGCAAGGTATTAAACATCTGCCCTGCGTGGTCGTGCCCCACTCCAATTTGCGCTATTTTTATCCTTTTCATTTTATTCTTCTCTCCAATCGAACTGCACGCCCAAGGGGAAATTTTTATCGGTTGCAAGCCTTGTAAACACCTCTTGACAATTCCTAGGGTAATTCGTTTCCTTAATTAAATTTTTAAGCGGTAATCTTCCACTTGCACAGAGGTTTAATGCCGTTTTAATATCGTCTACGTGAGTAAAATATGAAGGATGCGACTCCTTTTCTGGGCGAGCCATAGTATGCGCACCAACAAGCGTGATCCCCGGTCCGTGTACTTTATGATAATAGTCAATAGAAAAATTGCTACTTCTCGTACAGCCTAAAAGCGCTACTCGTCCAAATTTTGCCATACAATCAAGCGTTTCGTTCAAGCCTGCGCCCACCCCTGTAACTTCGATTGCCGCTTTTACTCCACCACACACCGAGCGAACTTTTTTCTCAAACTCTTCATCTAACGGATCAAACGCATAATCTGCACCGTTTTTGAGTGCTTCTTCTCTTCTTTCGGCAATAGGATCACACGCAATAACGGGATATGCGCCAGCCGCACGAGCATACATCACGGCAAGTTGCCCTAAAATCCCTAGCCCCATAACCATAAGCGACTCGCCAAGCTCTAGTTTTACTTTTCGCACTGCCGCCAGCGGAAAGGTGGAAATAAAAGAAATCGCCGCTTCTTCATACGATATCTTTTCGCTTTCAATTTTTACTACTTGGTTTTCGTTTACAATATTATAGTTTTTATGTTTTCCCCAGTAAACAACTACGCGGTCGCCAACCTTTACCTTTGAAACGCTAGAGCCAATCGCAACGACGTCACCTGCGCTACTGTAACCAACCGTTCTTGGGAAGGAAGTGTCAGGTTTTGCATTTCGCGCCGAACTAACGTTTGGGTCACCAACAAAATTTGCTCGTTCCGTTCCTGCACTAATTGTAGAAACCTTTGTTTTTACAACTACTTCGTTTATGTCAATTTTAGTAAAATCCAAATCGCCCACTTTTAAATATTCTGCTTTGTAAGCTTGCGTAAATATGATTTGTTTCAAAGCTTCCATAAACAATTACTCCTTTACTATAAGAACCACTTTTCCTACGTTTTCTCCACGATATAATACTTGCTGCGCATCGTCCGCTTTTTCCAGCGGGAAGGTCTTATGAATCTTAACCTTTATATCCCCACTTTCAAATTTTGCCCAAGTCTTTTCTACAAGTTCACTTAAAAGCTGACCTTTTTCTTCTGGCGTTTTACTGCGGAGCGTGCTACCGATAATTCTAATATTCTTAACGAAAATGTTCCTAAAGTCTACGTTTGACATATCCCCAGCAAGCGATGCTATTTGAATCCATCTGCACCCTCTTGCAACGTATTTTAAGCACTCGCCCAGTTTTTCACCAGCCAAACAATCAATGGCAAGGTTTATAGGTGTTCCGTTCTGTTCCTCTTCTCTTAACACCTCTGCAATATCTTCTTTTGTGGTGTCAACCACTCTATCGGCGTTAAGATAAGCAACTTCTTTTACTTTTTCTTGCCCTAAAACCGTTGTAATTACACGAAGTCCAAACGCTTTTGCCATAGGAATAACCGCACTCGCTAGCCCGCTTGCACCAGCGTTCATTAAAAGGGTTTCGCCCGCCTTTGCACCACCGACGTAAAAAAGATTGAGATATGCCGTCATATAAACTTCTGGAATTGCAGCCGCTTCGATAAATGATAAGCCGTTAGGAATAGGCATAACCATATCAGCTGGAACGGATACGTATTCCGCATATCCGCCACCGCCAAGAAGTGCGCAAACCTTATCTCCAACTTTCCACTTATTAACATCACCCGCAACTTCTTTTATAATGCCCGCAACCTCTAACCCTGGCCATTCCGGGCAACCTTGAGGCGGTGGATAACTTCCCTCTCTTTGTAATAAATCCGCGCGGTTAAGTGCCGCTGCATACACTTCAATAACAACCTCTCCGTCTTTTAATACTGGATTAGGTACGTCAGTATAACTTAAACTCTGATCATTTTTGTTAATCACTATTGCTTTCATTCTCTTCACCTAAAAATATACTTTTGTTATTATTATAAATCATTGACAAACTGATTTCAAGAGTGTATACTACTAAAAATGAAACCTATTCTACTGCGAGGCGTATATGTTTAATACGAAAAATATCGACGAATTGTCGTTTTGCACTTCGGTTCTATATAAAAGCAGCAAAGATTATAGTTGCGATTATTCCACTTTGCCTAGACCTTGCCATAATTTTCTTTTTATGTTAGAGGGGTCAGGAACTATTTTAGAAAAAAACTCAGTAATAACTATAAAAAAGGGAGATATACTATATATCCCCCAAAACAGCACTTATATTTCCAAGTGGAAAACAAACCCAAACTGCATTTTTCACTCTGTGCATTTTAAATTCTCTTTAAGTAAAGATCCTTTTTTATATAAAAAGGTTGCAGTTCAAAAGCTAGAAAGCCAACAGTTTGAAAGGTTATACGATGAAGTTAAAAACATGCAGCGATACCAATCATCTAAAAATTTGGATTCTTATTTTTACTTGTCAGCATTTTATCGCTTGTGCGGAGAATTGTTGCCCAGTGTAAAAATAGAAAACGACACTGCTATACTGAGTAGCATCAACCCAGCGATAACTTATTTAGAAAATAATTACGTTAGTTCTTGCACTATCGAGCAACTGTCTTCTCTTTGTTGTTTAAGTCCCTCTAGATTTTTCTATCTGTTTAAGAAAAACGTAGGGTGCAGTCCGATAACTTATAAAAACAGAATACTTATCCAAAAGGCATCGCAAACTTTACTCTTCCACAAAGACAAATCGATTGAGGACGTTGCCTTTGAATATGGCTTTATCTCCCCTATCTATTTTAGACGTTTATTTAAGAAACTAACTGGAAAAACCCCATCGCAATATCGCAAAGAAGCCAGTTTAATTTAAGAAAAACGACCGCGTAAAACGTGGTCTTTTTTTGTTAAAATATTTTTGACGATAGGTTTTTTAGATATTCTAGAGATTCAAAAAGTTCGTCCGTTTCCTTAAAGTCAGATGCGTAAGCCTCTAGAAGTATCGCGCCGTCAAAGCCAACGTCGGATAGTCTAGTTAAAACGTCGTTAAAATCGGTAGTTCCTTTCCCTGGGAGGCACATTTTTCCGTCCTCTCCTATATCAGATAGATGTGCGGTTACAATATCCCCGCCCATTTCCTTAATATAGTCGCCGTAAAAGATTCCGCTCTGGCGTGCTTGTTTAATATCGAAAGTGCCTTTTAAGCCGCTCGTTCTTTTTCTTATCTCCTCAAAAAAGCCTATGTAGTTATAATATCCCCAATGCACGTTTTCGTACGCCAGTGATATGCCGAAAGGAGCGATAGTATCTATTATATCTTGTGTGATTTTGCCAACCCTTTCGTAATCTATCTTAAAGGGGGTTTTCTTAAACCTTGCCCCGCCGTGAAAGGTGTAATACTTTGCGCCTAACTCTTTCGCAGCCGCCATAGTCTCTTTTAAGAGCTTAAACGAGTCGGCTTTTGCCCGCTCGTTCACGCTATATAAAGTGGGTTCAAACTGAGTGGTTAAGGTGTGCACTGAGTGAACTTTCGTATCCCCTCTCAATCCGTTAAGCATCTTTCCAAATTCTAAATTATACTCGCAGAAAGATTCCAAAAACACTTCGGCGACTTCCACTTTGTTTTCGCACAAAAACTTTAATGCATCTTCCGTGGTATATCTTGAAAAGAGAGATGCCGTTGAAATTCCTATCTTCATAATTTCACCAAAACGCTACGGGCGGCTATTTGCCGCCCGTAAACTCATTTGTTTTTTATATCTGTGGTTCGATAAGTCCCAAATCTCCGTCGTTGCGCTTATAAAGCACTTGAACGGTGTTGCTCTTTGCCTCTAAGAACACGTAGAACGAATGCCCTAAAAGCTCGATTTCTTCAATCGCCTCTTCCACCGTCATCGGTTTTAAGGTAAACTTCTTTTCTTTAACCACGTCCGCCTTTTTCATCGGTTCGCCGGCAAAGAAAATCGCGTCGTCTTTATACGCAGAATTCTTTTGGTGCTTGTCAAAGCGGGTGCGGTGCTTTCTAATCTGCCCTTCAAGTTTGGGAAGAACGACGTCAATCAAGTCGTAAAAATTATCGCCCGAGGCTGTTGCTCTGACAAGTCTGCCAGCATAGTCAAGCATTGCTTCAATAGTCAAAGTTGATGCTTCTTTCTTAAAAGAAATTTTAGCAGCCGTTTCTTCATCGAAGTATTTATCGAGTTTTTTGAACTTCTGCTCGGTAATCTCTTTAAGATGTGTGCTTGCGTCATAGTTTCTACAAATAATGTCAATTTTCATATTCTTTCCCTCCCTTATATATTTATACGCCAAAAGGTGCGCATTTCCCTTTTAATTTTTTAAAATTTATTAATTATTAATAAATTTAAATTCGCCAGCCTCCGCATCGATGGTAACCGTTGAGTTTTCTTTAAGCGTTCCTCTTAGGATTTCCTCGCTGAGTTTATCTTCAAGTTGGCGCTGGATAACTCTCTTTAACGGTCTTGCACCGTAGTTATCGTCGTAACCCTTTTCTACGATTAAATCCATAGCGGAAGATGTTATTTCAAGTTTAACGCCCATTACCGACAAGCGTTTTCTTAAACTTGAAAGTAATAGTTCCGCGATCTTGCCCGTTTCCTCTTTAGTGAGTTTATGGAACACAATTATATCGTCAATTCTATTTAGAAACTCTGGGCGGAACTTTGACTTTAACGCATCCATATACTTATCGCACATATTGTCATACTCAGCTTGTGCATTTCCGCTAGTAAAGCCCAAAGTTGCTTTACTTTGAACTTCGGTTGCACCTACGTTAGAAGTCATTATGATAATACAGTTCTTAAAACTTACCACTCTACCCTTGCTATCCGTCAATCTGCCGTCGTCTAAAAGTTGGAGCATAATATTGAAAACGTCTGGGTGTGCCTTTTCAATCTCGTCGAAAAGCACTACTGAATAAGGCTTTCTTCTAACCTTTTCGGTAAGCTGACCAGCCTCGTCAAAGCCGACGTATCCTGGAGGCGCGCCAACCATTTTAGATACCGAGTGCTTTTCCATATACTCACTCATATCTACTCTGATAATACTGTTTTCATCGCCAAAAACCGCTTCTGCGAGAGCCTTTGAAAGTTCGGTTTTACCAACGCCGGTAGGTCCAACGAATATGAACGAGCCAACTGGTCTATTTGGGTCTTTAAGCCCTGCCCTTGCTCTTCTTATAGCGTCTGAAACAGCCTTAACCGCCGCCGATTGCCCTATAACTCTATGGTGCAAAACCTCTTCTAAATCGAGAAGCTTTTGCGCCTCGCTCTGGGTAAGTTTAACTACGGGAACGCCCGTCCAGTTACTTACTACCTTTGCAATATCGTCAGGAGTTAACATCAACTGTTCGCGGTTAATTGAACTCTTGCTAGCTTGACTTCTAATCTCCGCAAGTTCTTCGTTAACCTTATCAATCTCTTCGTTAATCTTAATTGCCCTTTGAAGATCGTCCCTTCTCTTTGCCTCTTCTTTCTGCGCGATAAGCGTGTTAAGTTCGGCTTCCTTTTGTTTTGCCTCTGCGGGCGAGTTATAACTATCTAGCCTTACTCTCGACGCTGCCTCGTCAATTAGGTCGATTGCCTTATCGGGCAAAAATCTGTCGGTTATATATCTATCTGAAAGGGATACCGCAGACATAATCGCATCGTCGGGAATTATTACGCCATGGTGCGACTCGTATTTATCGCGAAGTCCTTTTAAGATTTCTACAGTTTCATCGGTACTGGGCGCGTCAACCATTATGGGTTGGAATCTTCTCTCTAACGCTGCGTCCTTTTCGATATACTTTCTATATTCGTCAATAGTGGTTGCGCCGATAGTTTGAAGTTCCCCTCTTGAAAGCATAGGCTTTAAGATGTTTGCCGCGTCCATATTGCCTTCGCCAGTACTTCCCGCACCGACGATATTATGAATTTCATCTATGAACAATATTATATTACCGTTCTGTTTAACGGTATCAATAGCGGTTTTTAATCTCTCTTCAAAATCGCCTCTATATCTCGCGCCCGCAAGCATACCCGCGATATCTAGAGAAAAAACGATTTTATCGCTTAATATTTCAGGAACGTTGCCCTTAACTATTGCTTGAGCAAGCCCCTCTACTACCGCGCTTTTACCAACGCCCGGCTCACCGATAAGCACGGGGTTGTTTTTAGTCCTTCTTGATAAAATTTGAATAACCCTATCAATCTCGTTCTTTCTTCCAATAACTGGGTCGAGTTTACCGTCTTGCGCTTGTTTATTTAGGTTTACGCCAAACTTTCCTAGTCCGCCGAGGTCGTCCTCCCCGCCCTTTTCTTGGTGACTTGCCTTTTGTTCTCTTCCGCCCACCTTAGCGAAAGTATTACTATAAACACTCTCCTCCTCGTCTGAAGAATACTCTTCTTCAAGCGAAGAAAAGAGGCTATCCTCTAAATCGTTGGTAAGTTTATCAACGTTAACCGAGAGCATTTGAAGGAGTGAAACTGCTAAGCAATCGGTCATTAATAACACTGCTAAAAGTAAATGCTCCGTTCCAACGTAGCCAGCTCTCGCTTTTATGGAAATATCAATAGCATCCTCAAAAAGGCGTTTAGTTCTTGCCGTAAACATATTGCCGGTTATAACGACTTTAGTGTCTACCGAACGCCTTAAAAGCTCTAAATATCTTCCGGAATCCACTCCCGCCTCGCTAAGAATCGAAGAGGATCTGCCGTCCTCAACGTTCAAAAGTCCGAAGAGAACGTGTTCACTGCCTATATATCTGCAACCAAGACGCCTTGCGATATTAGTTGCAATATCAATAACTCTATATACGTTTCTAGAAAAAGTGTCGTGTTGCATACGTTACTCCTTTATTTTCATTAATTTTTGCCCTACTATCTCTGCCCTAAACAGGTCGCGGTCAATCGCAGATAACTGCTTTCCGTACTGCTCGCAGATGTTTGCTGGGCGAACTTTGGTTATCAAATCGTCCAAAGCCTCTATTTCTTTTATTCCAATAAGTCCTAGCATTGCGCCTAGTTTTACCATAGCGATATGCGATAAAAATTCGCTGTAACTGAGCATAACTGCGTTTGTTAAAACCCCGAAAGACTTTCTCGCCCTATCCATAGTTTTAAGCTGTTTTTTGACGAACAGCCTTTCCATTTCTTGGCGTTCAGCCTTGCAGATTTCTTCAACCGTTTGCTCAACGCTAGTTAATATCTCTTGTTCAGTAACACCTAGGGTGACTTCGTTGCTTATTTGATACATATACCCTTCAGCATCGCTCCCCTCGCCGTATTGCCCTCTAACGGTAAGTCCTAATTTTGACACTTCCTTAATAAGTGCGGATATCTTCCCGCCCTCAGTAAGTGCTGGCAAAAACATCATTACAGACGCTCTTAGTCCAGTTCCAAGGTTAGTCGGACAAGCGGTTAAATAGCCGAACTTATCGTCGTAAGCAATATCTAAGTTTTTAGCGAGATCGTCGTCCACGTGGTTAAGACGTTTATAAGCCTCTTGTAGCCTTAACCCGCGCATAAAACATTGTTCTCTTATAATATCTTCCTCGTGCACCATAACGGAGAGTGATTCATCACCGTTAATGAGCACCGCACCGTTTTCCCTGTTATCGATAAGGTTTTGGCTTATTAGGTGCCTTTCTTTCATCGCTTCGAGTTTTAGCGCACTTTGCTTTGACATAAAAAACAGATCGAAAGTATCCGTTCTAACAAGCGCACGATTGACTTTGGTTATTATTTCCCTTGCAATTTCAGGATTGTTTACCCGAAAAGGATAGCCTTTTAAGTTCCTAGCAAGGCGCACTCTCGTCATTATTATGTTGCCACTGAAAAGATCAGGATTAATTACGCCCATTTATATAAGCCCCCTCTTTCGCAGTTCTTGTTTAAGTTCTAGAAGTTGGTCGGAAAATTCACACATATCTTCAAAGCGCCCTTCAACGCCCGCACGCTCTTTTTCCTTAATCAGCCTTTGATATTCTGATAAAAGTTCTCTATCAAGCGCAGTGTTTTGAGGAGTTTTGCCCACGTGAAAACCTTTGCCCTGAATCTTTCTCAAAGCAAATTCAATCTCCGTTTCAAACGCATGGTAGCAGTTTGGGCAACCGAGCATACTC
The DNA here is from genome assembly GCA_017414525.1 of Clostridia bacterium. Taxonomy (GTDB): domain Bacteria; phylum Bacillota; class Clostridia; order Christensenellales; family Borkfalkiaceae; genus UBA1259. Next base: position 31,376 of record JAFQLO010000044.1, read on the forward strand.
GTATTATAAAATTCCGATAATCTCTTCCCGCAAGCGGGGCACGCCTTGTCGTACATATTATTTTAACTTCTTTGCTAGTTCCTTTATGTATTTAGCCGTTTCTTCGCCAATTTCTTCGCTCATAAGTGCAAATTCAACGTTCGCTCTAATATAACCGAATTTATCGCCCACGTCGTATCTTTCGCCCTCAAAACAGCTTGCTAAAAGTTTATCGTTTGCGGCAAGCTCGTCAAGAGCATCAGTTAGATAAATCTCGTTGTTTCTGGGTTTTAAGCTCTTTAGCATACCCATAACTTCACCAGATAAAACGTATCTTCCTATAATCGCGTTGTTTGAAAGCGCCTCGTTAATAGACGGTTTTTCAACGATTGCGTTAACAGTCATAACCCCGTCAACTTCTTCTTTTATTCCGATGTTGCCGTACTTACTAACGTCATCACCAAAAACTTCCATAGTCGCAATAACGCTCTTTCCAGTGCTTTCGTAAATTTCCGCAAGGCGTTTCATACAAGGCTTATCGCCCTCGCCCGCATAAATTAGTTCGTCACCAAGAAGTAGTGCAAACGGTTCGTTTCCGATATAAGGCTCTGCGCATAGAATTGCACCCGCCAAGCCGTTTGGAACTTTTTGTTCAACGAATCTAATGTTGAATTTTCTGGTAGTTTCTTCAATCTTATAAAGTTTGTCCTTTCCGTCGGCAAGAAGTCTGTCAGAAAGTGCTTTATTTTCACCGAAGTGCTTTAATATCACGTCTGAATCAGGACTAACCACGATAACAATCTCTTCAATACCCACGGAAGAGAGTTCTTCTGCTATATATTGAATAGTAGGTTTATCAAGAACTGATAACATAGGTTTTGGTATGGCTTTGGTTATGGGCAAAAATCTAGTGCCCAAGCCTGCCGCTGGAATAACTGCCTTTTTAAGTTTTCTCATAACTATTTTTCCTTTAATTTTATATTAACCTTTCCTTTAATAGAAGGTAATAGGTTTTATTTGAAGTTTTCTTTTTCTTGCGCTTTGATTTTTTCCACTCTTCTAATGTGTCTTTCATCGTTAGAAAACTCAGTTGAGAAGAACGCGTCGATAATTTCCCCTGCAAGTCCAGGGCCGACGACTCTCTCGCCAAACGCTAAAACGTTTGCGTCGTTATGAAGTCTTGTCATCTTTGCAGAGAACACGTCGTGACAATGCCCGCAACGAACGCCCTTTACTTTGTTCGCAACTATGCTAACGCCTATTCCCGTTCCGCAAATAACTACGCCCTTTTCACACTCCCCGCTAGATACCGCGTTCGCAACTTTCAATGCGTAGTCGTTATAGTCAACGGAAGTCTTTTCAAAACACCCGAAATCAACGTATTCAATACCTTTCTTTTCGAGGTAATCG
>JAFQLO010000045.1 GCA_017414525.1 Clostridia bacterium
GATTAGCGTATCTTATAACGTCAACCATCTTATCACGAGCAGCCCTATTGTTTTCGTAAATCTCCAAATCGTCAAAGCCGCCCCAGATTACTTCAATCCCAGCGAGTGCGCCCGCCTTTTTAGCCTCGTTAGCCCTCATAATGGAAAGTTCTTCGGGTGGAATAATAACGTGACCGAGATTGCCGCTTGATGCGTGGCAAACGATAACCGTATCCCCTCTTTGAACGCACTTTGCAAGCGTTCCAGAACAAGCGATTTCAATATCGTCAGGGTGACAACCTATTGCAAGTATTCTCATATTTTTTCTCCTTGATTTTACTTTTATATAATTTTATTATATAACCGCAAAAATTACAATGGTTAATAATATACAAAAAGAGTAAAATAATATACTTGATTTTTAACTTATACTGTGTTATACTCTATTCATGAAGAAGTTTTTTAGACATAAGATAAAAAGTTTGTTGCTCGTTAATAAGATTATTTCCATTCATTATTTGGAACTTAAAGAGGTTTTTAAGACCAAACCTGAAAAGCACGATTTTTGGGAGTTGGTTTTTTTGGATAAGGGAAAACTCACCTGTTTCCCTAAAGGTGAACCCTTGCGCCTTATTGAAGGAGAAATGCTTTTTCATAAGCCCAACGAAGTTCACTCTCTCCTTAACGACGAACATTCTAGCGCAAAAGTGCTAATTATCTCCTTTGAGTGTTTATCGGAGGCTATGAGGTTTTTCTCGGATACTAGAGTTAAGTTAAACTATAAGCAAAAGCATTTCGTTGAGGAAATAATTAAGATTGCAAAAAAGACTTACGACATAACTTTCTACGATTCGGACGTGGAATATATGCAACTGCTTAATAACCCAACCCTAGGTGGCGAGCAACTTATAAAAAACTACTTGGAAATGCTACTTATTGACGTAATGCGCTCGGAAACGGAAACGGAAGACGGAAACGACGTGTTCTTACAAGAAAATGAGATTAACAACAAACTTGCGGAAGACATAATTAAAATACTAAAAAGCAACCTATACTCTAGGCTATCGATTGACGATATTGCACTTAAAACCAGTTATAGCAAGGCTTACGTTTTCCGTCAGTTTAAGAGTGCAACCAAAAAAAGCGTTATGGAATATTACACCGAGTTAAAGGTGAAAGAAGCAAAAGAACTGCTTAATAAAGGCGAATTAACGGTAAAAGAAATATCTGAAAAACTCGCTTTTGACACGCCCAACTATTTTTCAAAGACTTTTAAGAAATATACTGGCAAAACGCCAACTGAATATAAAAAACGCTTATCGGACTGACCGATAAGCGTTTATCTTATTGTTATAGCTTGAAGTTAAATAAACACGGTTGCTAGCATATCCATAGCCGTCAATACCGCTGGCAGAGCCACGAGTGCCATTATGTACGAGATAAAGCAACTCTTTGCCCCTTCCGTGCTATCTTTTCCCGCTGATTCAGGGAACACGACGACGTTCATTCCAACGGGCATTGCGCTGACAATTACGCTGAGTTTAAAAACCAGCACGAAAGTTTCACCAGAAACTCCGCACAGATTCATCACGAAGAATATAAGCATAATCGCAGCAGGATAAGCAATAAGTTTAATCACGCCGATTAAATACGGTTTAACCGAAGTAAAGAGTTTAACAAACGGCACGCCTGCGAGCACCGCACCAGTTAAAAGCATTGCAGGTGCGCTCTGGCAGTTACCTGCTAGCGTTAGCGCGTCCATTATAAATTTAGGAACGGTAAAGGACGTTGCGCTAGTTAGCAAGCCTAAAATCACACCGATATATAAACCTATCATGGGAGGCGACCACAAGAAAGAAAGTTTTTCTCTCATCGTGCGTACTTTTACCTCTGCTCCCTCGCTGGTATCTGCCGTCAAAACGTAATAACCGTAAGTGTAAATCGCTATTGACATAGGCAAGCAGAAAAGCATCATAAGCGCACGCATTTCCTCGCCCATAGCAACTCCGCCCACTTCTGCATAAATCGCATAAATAATAGGATATCCAAAATAGCCGATGTTTCCTATTGCAAGGGCGTATTTCAATATGTTGCGGTGTGCCTTGTCTTTATAAAACGCGTTTGCCAAAGGAATAGCAACGAATATACAAAAAAGCGTTACGCCTATTCCCGCCAACAAAAGCGTTCCGTATTTAGCAATTTCGTTTACGTTAACGACTGCCGATAAACTGACGATCGAATAACACGGTGCAAAAAGGAAGGTTAAAAGTTTTGCTAAAACTTTTTTTCCACCCTCGGTGATTATATCCTTTTTTCTTAAAAAGTAGCCGATAAATATAAAGGCAAGCAAGATTGCCGCTTGCTGCAAAGTAACTATAAACATAATTTTTGCCTTTTAACTTAATAAAATTCTCTGCCGATTATCGGCAGAGAATTTAGTTTTATTATCTTTGTTGTTGCAAATCGTAGTGAATATCGTAAGCTTTTTCTTCTTCGGTGAATTTACGTTTGGTATCGATAACCTTTCCGTCGTTCCACTTTCTATCGTTGATATCCTCAGCAGTACCCATAACGGTTACGTTAACCTGTCTGCGACGAGCAATAACGTGATCCCAGTCAATGAAGTAGATGTGTGCGAACAAACCGAGGTCGAGTTTACCGTCCTTAATGGTTAAGGTTTCGCTTCTGCCAAAGAATACGCTACGGAGGTGTCCGTCAGTATTCATTGAAGAATAGTCACCGGGTTCGTTAACGTGTCTGCCATACTGTGCGTGGATAGGACCAGGGTGACGATATTGATGTTCTTCAGCAAAGTCAGGAATCATTTTTCTCATGATATCGAGAAGGTCGTGTTGAAGATATTCGAGGTCGAAAGAGTCGATATCGTGTGAACATTCTTGAACCATTACAGAACAAGTGGTGTGGTGTGAAACGATAGCAACGGTACCGTTCTTAACGCCAGATGCTTCTACGATTTCGAGAATTTCTTTTCTGATGTCGTGGAAAGTAGGTATCCAGCCTCTTGATTGAAGTTCGATTTCTTTTTGGAAAAATTTGTATTCCATAGTGCTAGTTCTCCTTTATTATAAATATTTTTTTCTTTATTTTACCCTTTCGGGATTTTAACTATTTTGCGTTTCTTTCATCATACGCGCGACGAACAGCCGCTATCATCTCTTCTGCAAGAGCCAAAGGATCTGCTGCTTTTGCGATTGCTGAAGAGCAACCTGACGCAGAAGAACCAGCCTTAATGATGTTATAGCAATCTTCGCCCTTACTAATTCCTGCTGATGGGAATGGTTTGATATCGGGGTTAATCTCTCTAATTACTCTAATAACCTCGTCAACGTATTCTTTATCAGCGGGTTTACCAGTACCGATAAGTTCGGTGGGTTCTGCAACCAAAATATTTGGTCCGAGTTTTGCAATAGCCTTAACTTCTTCGATTGAATCTGCGCATACCATAGTTGCAAGACCAAGCTCGTCCGCACGCTTAATAGCAGCTTCGATTTCTTCTAAGGTAAGTTTTCTTTCAGCGTGGTTGAGCATTACGCCAACTGCACCAGCAGCCTTAACGGCCTCGGGAAGAGTTCTGCCCATTCCGCGACCTACGGGAATGCTATCCATATGCTGTGAATAAACGTGAACGCGCTTAACGTTTCTTGCTACGTTATAGATTTCCGTATCGGGAATATCTAAAACGATGTCCATATCGTATTTTTCAGCGAGTTTATCTAGTCCCTTTGCCATATTGAGCAAAGTTTCGCCGTACATATAGCACTTAGGGCCGTATTCAAAAAACGGTTCGCTAATCTTATAATCTTTAACCATAATTCTCTCCTATATTATTTCTTATTAAGTCTTTCGCCGACTGCTCCACCTGGGTGGATAAGTGCGAATTGTTCGTTCTTAAATCCAGTTTCTTCGATGAGTGCCGTTTGAAGTGCGTGGCAAATCATGCAAAGTGCGGTGGTAGAAGTTGTTCCTTGTGAGTTATACTTGTCCGTTTCCCTATTAACGTATTGCTTTAATACTGCGTCGGCGTTAACAGCCAAGGGAGATTCCATATTTTCGGTAATAGAGATAATCTTCACGCCCTTTGCCTTGCAAATATCGATGATGGGAAGAAGTTCTTTAGTCTTTCCGCCACGAGATGCAAACACCATAACGTCACCCTCTTGCAAGAATCCAGTTGCACCGTGAACTGCCTCTGCGGGAGATATGAATCTTGCAGGCTGTTCGATACAGCAGAGAAGATGCGCGAGGTGCTGACAGATAATTCCTGAATGACCGCAACCGCAAGTGCCGATGCGGGGAGCGTTCTTCAAAAGTTCTACCGCGGTAGAAAACTGTTCTTCATCGAGATAAGCGAGCATTTCGCTAATACATTCAGCCTCGATTTTATATGCCTCTTTAACCATTTTAAGCGTTTCTTTCTGCATAACTTCCTTCCGTTAAAATTTTTTCCTAATATGTAACTATCGTTACATAAATGAGTATAACATCAAAAAGAATAATTGTCAATTTATTTTATGGAAAAGAGTAAGTAAAACAAGTAAAAATTCCAGATTTAATAAGGAAAAACCCACCGAATTAACAATCGATGGGTTTATATTAAACCGTATGGTTTTTTTACTTCATATTAAAGTATGCAATTGAGTTGTTATAGGCAACGTCTTTAACTACCTTTCCAACGAGTTCGATGTCAGTAGTCATTTCACCGTTTTCCATTAGCGTTCCTAAGTAGTTGCAGAGTATTCTTCTAAAATAGTGATGTCTAGGATAAGAGAGAAGCGATCTACTATCGGTGAGCATTCCAACGAACGTTGCGATGTGACCAGTTGCAGTCATATCTTTAAGGTGATTTTCCATACCTACCTTATTATCCAAGAACCACCAAGCGGGACCGTACTGAATTTTACCTTTTGCGCTGCTATCCTGGAAACAACCAACGAGCGTCATAATCTCCGTGTTCATCTTAGGATTGAGGTTGAAAATAATCGTCTTAGGAAGAGCGTTTTCGTCGTTAAGTTTATCGAAGAGTCTTGACATATACTTAATGCTGTTGTCTTCTGCGATACTATCGTAACCAGTATCAAGCCCCAACTTTTTGAGCATTACGCTGTTATTGTTTCTCATAGCACCAACGTGAAGTTCCGTTCTGATATCGTATTTTGCGTAAAGCTTAAAGAGGAAGTAAGTAAAATACCCCTTAAAGGTTTCCGCCTGTTCTGCGGTGATGGTTTCCCCTGCGATTGCAGCCTTAAACACTTTGTCAGCGTCTTTTCTATCAGCTACGGGATAAACGCTTTGGAGAGCGATGTCACTTGCGGTAGTTCCAACCTTAATAAACTCTTTGAGTCTTAACTCTAAAGCGTTTTCGAGGTCGTCAATATTCTTAACGTCGCCAACTAAACCTTCGAGTTTTTTAATGGTGTCGGTATATCCAACCGCCTCGAGGTTCATAATCTTATCCGCTCTAAACGCGGGAATAACCTTAAACTTATAGTCTTTTTTAGCGATTTCAACAAACGTTGAAGTGTCGTCAAAAATCTCGTTAGTAGTGAAGATATGCGTAACGTTAGACTTTTCAATAAGGCTTTGAGGAGTGATGTTGTTGAGTTTAATATAATCGTTGCACCAGTTCCAAATAAGTTCTGCATTTCCTTCGTTGATTTCTATCTCGCAGTTAAAAAACTCTTTAAGTTCAACTTGTGACCAGTGATAAAGGGGGTTAGCAAACGCAGTACCCAAAACTTTGCAGTAGCAAAAGAATTTTTCTTTGTTTGACTTATCTCCTGTGATAAACTCTTCGTCAATTCCGTAATTTCTCATCAAACGCCACTTATAGTGATCGCCTTTAAGCCAAATTTCAAAAACGTCGTTAAAGGTTGCGTTTTCTAAAATTTGCTTTTCAGGAAGGTGGCAGTGATAGTCGAAAATCGGCATATCTTTAGCATAGTCAAAATAAAGCTTTTCAGCAGTCTTATTAGTAAGCAAAAAATTGTCTTTCAAATAACTCATATATGTTCTCCTAAAATTACTTTTTAAATCTTCCAAAAACCTCGTTGACCTTTGAATAGTTAGCAAAAGTCCCTGGGTATCTCTTTATAATCTTCATCATTTCGCCAACTTGTTTTTTGCGAATGATGCAAACTACCATATACTTTTCGGTATGAGAATACATACCCATTACCTTTATTTCCGATACGCCGTGGTGAAGCTTTTCAATTAGTTCTTGAGAAAGTTCCTCGGGTTTATCGGTGATAATTTCAAACTTATAGCCTATCTTCATACCCGATAAGAAATTATCCACAACCACGTTTGCTATGAACAAGTTGACAAGCGTACATATAACGGGTGTGATTTTCATATCGTAAACGAAAAAGGATATTCCAACGACGCTACTATCCATTAAAAAGGAAACGTAAGCGACGTTGAGCGCGGGGTTTGCCCTCTTAATTAGTGCGGAAATTGCGTAAGTTCCGCCACTAGCACCAAACCTTCTAAGCATTATGGAAAAGCCAAAACCCGAAATAACGCCAGTTGCGATACACGCAAAAACTATATTAAAGTCTTCCACGTTATTTGCGAGCGAATAAGGCTTGAAATCTAACAATTTCCAAAGTTCCGTTCCAAACGACTGAACGAGCATATAGATAATAAGGAACACGCCCAGTTTTTTGTTTACGAAAATAGTTACCAAAATGAATATCGGGATATTAAACGCGAGCATTAAATACGCCCAAGGTATGCTATACCCCGTCAAGTGATAAGTCATAGTCGCAAGACCGCCAACCCCTCCCGGAGCAAAGCCGTTGCTATTTTGAAAAAAGTAGTAGGCTACCGATACGACGAGTCCTGCAATTACGGCAACTAATGCGTCGATTAGATATTGAACTGCCGTTTGCTTTTTAGTTGAAACCAAATTACTCATTTTGCTATATCGTCCTTATACCACCTAAAATTACCGTTAACCCCGGTTACGTCTGAATAATAAACGAATGTGTTTGGATATTTTTTTGTAATCTTCAAAAATTCAGGGATTTGACGAATGTTCACTACGGAAATTATCATAGAACTTCCCTCGTCAGTATACATTCCTCTACTGTCGATTATCGTTGCGCCGTGTTTAAGCACGTAGATAATATCGTTTTTAATCTCTTCGGGATTTCTAGTTACTATCTTAAATTCCACGGCGTTTCTAGTTTCTTTCATCAAAACGGCAGAGGCTTTTTCAAACACGAACATTTGGATAATAGAAAGAAGAATACTGTTTAGATCTCCGTACAAAAAATAAGACACACCGATTATTACGTAACAAATTAGAGTTATAATCTTTTCGATGTTGCCGTGCGCCCTTTTTGATTGCACTATACTTGCAACGATGTCAACGCCACCGCTAGACGCACCGATCCTTAGCATTATTCCAGTTCTAACTCCTAGCATAACGCCCGAGAAAACCGCAGCGATAAGTCCCGCACCAGTATCTTGATACTGATAAAAGTTAACCTCCCCTAATACTACTAGCATTAAGGAGGATATTAAGGTGAACAATACCGTATAAACGACGTACTTTTTCTTTAGGAAAAACCAAGCGATAATTAGTAGCGGAATATTGATAATAAGCGAATAATAACCCGCGTTAAACTTGGTTATTTCTTGAAGCATAGTCGCAACGCCGTCTATTCCAGCAGGCGCAAAGGACGCGGGATAAACGAACACGTGCAAGCCAAAAGCAGAGAGTGCTGCCGCTACTAAAGTTAGTAGCACGTTCAGCACTTCTTTTTTTACATTTATTTTATTCATTAGTCTTTCTTAAACTCTCCGTATTTGCCAAGCTTAAAGTATCTTCTAAGCCCAGTCACCAAGCCTTCGTGGTGAACGTCACACTCGGCGTAGTGGAAGAGCGAAAGGTTTAAGTCAGTATCATCAACTGGATACTTCTTAATCATATGAGTAACGTAGCGGTCCTTGACTAACTTCTCAGCGTCTTCCCCGAAAGTTTCTTCGATAAAACCTGGCTGTTTAATCTCTTCAGAACGCTCTTTTAGGCCTTTCAAAATTTCGCCAGTTTCGTCATAAGTTAAGCCTACGTCTGTTTTATTATAGGGAACGTAATCGAACTTTACGCCCTCTTTAGTTACGTCTGCTATTACTGCGATACCCTCACCC
>JAFQLO010000046.1 GCA_017414525.1 Clostridia bacterium
CACACACGGCACGATAAACTTTTTCAAGTTTTTCTTTTTCCTCAATTTCGATTTTTTGCAAGCATTCAGTTATTTTAGTTAAATATTCACTCATTTTTATTTTAGAATAGTCCAGTAATTTTGCCGTCGTTGTCAACGTCTATCTTTTCTGCAGCGGGGACTTTGGGAAGTCCCGGCATAGTCATAATATTTCCAGTTAGCACAACGATAAATCCAGCGCCTGCTGAAATTTTAACCGAGCGCACGGTTATCTTGAAGTTTTCTGGTGCGCCGAGCTTAGTCATATCGTCAGAGAAAGAATACTGCGTTTTTGCTATGCACACGGGAACTTTATCAAACCCTAGTTCGCAAAGCTTTTTAATCTGCTTTTTAGCCTCGTCCGTAAAGATTACGCCGTCACCGCCGTAAATCTTTTTAGCGATACTTTCAATCTTTTCTTCGATAGTTTGGTCAAGTTCATAAGAGAAAGTAAAATCGTTTTGCTTTTCGCAAAGTTTAACGACCTCTTCAGCGAGAGCCTCGCCACCCTTTCCGCCTTCCGCCCAAACGGTAGAAAGCACCACGTTAACGCCAAGTTCTTTGCACTTTTCAATAACGAGATTAATTTCCGCATCGGTATCGGTCGGGAAACGGTTAACTGCAACTACTGACGGTAACTTATAAACGTCTTTAATATTGTGAACGTGACGAAGAAGGTTAGGAAGTCCTTTTTCAAGGGCAACTAAATCTTCATTGTTAAGTTCAGTTTTTGCAAGTCCGCCGTGCATTTTAAGGGCGCGAATAGTAGCAACGATTACGACTGCATCGGGTTTTAATCCCGCCAAACGGCATTTAATATCGAGGAACTTTTCCGCACCTAAATCAGCACCGAAACCAGCCTCGGTAACTGCGTAGTCACCTAGTTTTAACGCCGTTTTAGTAGCGATAACGGAGTTACAGCCGTGCGCGATGTTAGCGAACGGTCCGCCGTGAACGAATGCGGGCGTTCCCTCTAAAGTTTGAACCAAGTTAGGTTTTAACGCATCTTTTAGAAGGGCTGCCATCGCACCTTGAGCATTTAATTGCCCTGCGGTAACTGGTTTATCGTCGTATGTATAACCGACGATAATGTTTGATAATCTCTCTTTTAAGTCGGAAATAGACGAGGACAAGCATAAAACCGCCATAATTTCCGATGCAACGGTTATGTCGTAACCGTCCTCTCTCGGAACGCCGTTTACCTTTCCGCCCAATCCGTCAACCACGAATCTAAGCTGACGGTCGTTCATATCAACGCATCTTTTCCAAGTGATTTTTCTAGGATCAATACCGAGCGCGTTGCCCTGATAAATGTGGTTATCGAGCATAGCAGCAAGTAGATTGTTGGCAGCACCTATGGCGTGGAAATCGCCAGTAAAATGCAGGTTAATGTCCTCCATAGGAATAACTTGCGCCCAGCCACCGCCAGCCGCGCCGCCCTTAACGCCGAACACAGGTCCTAACGAGGGTTCGCGGAGCGCAACTACTACCTTTTTGCCTATTCTTTTCAAGCCGTCCGCTAGCCCTATCGTGGTGGTGGTTTTTCCCTCACCCGCAGGGGTTGGCGTTATTGCGGTAACGAGAATAAGTTTTCCGTCTTTTTTATCGCATTCGCTTAAAATGGACAAATCGATTTTCGCCTTATAATTGCCGTATTGCTCGATATATTTATCGTCAACGCCAGCGCGCGCCGCAATTTTAGTTATATGCTCCGGCGTTACGCTCTGCGCAATTTCAATATCGCTTTTGTATCCCATAATAACCTCTTAATAATTATTTGAAATATTTAACAGCAGAATCAAACATCTTAATGTCGTATTCGCCGTCAACGTTCTTATAAAGACCGCTGCCAACTCTCTCAGAGTGACCCATTTTACCAAATACTCTTCCGTCGGGAGAAGTTATACCCTCGATTGCATATACCGAGTCGTTGGGGTTAAACTTAACGTCGTAAGTGGGGTTACCGTTAGCGTCAACGTATTGAGTAGCAACCTGACCGTTTTCAATGAGTTTCTTTAATAATTCAGGCTTAATGATAAATCTACCTTCGCCGTGAGAGATAGGAACGGTGTAAACGTCACCGACTTCCGTCTGCATAAGCCACGGAGACTTATTTGATGCAACTCTCGTTTTAACGAGCATAGACTGGTGTCTAGCAATACTATTAAAGGTAAGAGTAGGCATATCCTCGCTAACTTCGTCAGTAATCTTACCATAAGGAACTAAACCAAGTTTAATAAGTGCTTGGAAACCGTTGCAAATACCACCAACGAGTCCCTTTCTTATATCCAAAAGTTCGGTAACGTTCTCTTTAATAGCCTTGTTTCTAAAGAACGCAGTAATAAACTTACCAGAACCGTCTGGTTCGTCACCGCCCGAGAATCCACCCGGAACGAAGATAATCTGGCTGTTTTTAACCTTTTTAGCAAACTCGTCAACAGATTCTTTAACGTCAACGATGTTCTTGATAACGAAAATATCAACGTCGGCACCCACTCTAGCAAACGCCTTTTTAGTGTCGTATTCGCAGTTAGTACCAGGGAACACGGGAACTAATACTCTGGGTTTAGCAAACTTAACGGGAGAATAACTCCATTCACTAGCCTTATATTCGATAGTGGGAATATCCCCTTGCGTCATCTTAACGTCGTTGCACTTAAATACAGATTCAAGTTTATCCTCGTAAACGCCTAGGAGTTCGTCAATAGAAATCTTTTCGCCATTCATAACGATTGCGTTATCAAGGATAGTATTACCGAGAAGAACTCCATTCTTAACCTCGGCATCTCCGTTAACTTCCAAAATAAACGCGCCGTAGTTGTAGCCAAATATAGTTTTAAGGTCGTCCGTCTTAAACTCAAAGCCGATGCCGTTACCGAAAGTCATTTTCATAATCGCTTCAGCAACACCGCCGATAGTGGGCGTGTAGGCTGCTAAAATCTTGCCCTCTGCGTTGAGTTTTTCAATGGTTTTGAAATTATCAAGTAAACTTTCAGTATTGATAAGACCGTCTGCATTCTTCTTTGCGGTAAGTAGATATACCTTACTTCCAGCCTTCTTAAATTCTGGAGAAATAACTTTTGCTAAATTATCGGTAGTAACCGCGAAAGAAACGAGCGTGGGCGGAACGTCAATCTTTTCAAACGAACCACTCATAGAGTCCTTTCCACCGATAGCGGAAAGTTTAAGTTCTCTCTGCGCCTTATAAGCACCGAGGAGCGCAGCCATAGGTTTACCCCAACGGCTAGCGTCCTTGTTGGGTTTTTCAAAATATTCTTGGAAAGTGAGATAGGTGTCTTCAAAAGTTGCACCAGTTGCAATAAGTTTGCAAACACTCTCGATTACTGCGTAGTAACCGCCGAACATCGGGCTCTTTTCTGCGATGAATGGGTTATAACCCCAGCTCATAAACGAGCAAGTATCGGTATCAGCGTTCTCAACTGAAACCTTGTTTACCATAGCCTGAATAGGCGTTCTCTGGTTCTTTCCACCAAAGGGCATCAAAACCGTGCCTGCACCGATAGTAGAGTCAAAACGCTCGGAAAGTCCACGCTTTGAGCAAACGTTAAGATCTCCAGCAAGTTTAACCATACCCTCCTTAAACGAAGAGGGAATCTCTTTTTCTTGAAGTTCTTGCTTAACGACTTTAACGGGAGTCTTTTTCTCTGCGCCGTTAGAGTTTAAGAATTCTCTGGAAATATCAACGATAGTGTTGCCTTTCCAAGTCATCTTAAGTCTTGCATCGTCGGTAACGGTAGCAACCACCGTAGCCTCTAAATTCTCTTCGGTTGCAAGTGCGATAAATTTATCAACGTCTTTAGCCTCAACAACAACCGCCATTCTCTCTTGAGATTCGCTGATTGCAAGTTCAGTTC
>JAFQLO010000047.1 GCA_017414525.1 Clostridia bacterium
AAGGATATTTTAGGTAAACTTTTGGACGAGGCAAGCACGACGTTTGATATTTCTAACAGCAACCCTGAACTCAATAAGTTAACGCTTAAACCCATTCGCAATTTTGGCGACTTGCAGTTGATAAAGATATATCTTGAACAACTTATAATAGACGTTTTAAGAAAGACCGTGCATCAAAAACCCATACTCAACTTTTTTGCTAAAACGCAAGAATATAACGACGACTTGATAAATAAAATTATAGAGTTTCTATACGAAAACGTCGCTAACAATATTACTCTTGACGATATTTGCGAGGAGTTTCATTTCAGCAAAGGGTATATCAGCAGAAAATTTTTGGCGGTAACTGGAATTACTATTATTTCCTATTTCAACAATATTAAAATATCTCTTGCCAAACAAATTATCAGAAGCAAAAACGCCGAGTTTAACTGCATATCAAAATTAGCAGACGGACTAGGTTTTAGCACCGATTCATATTTTTGCTACACGTTTAAGAAAATCACGGGTATGACTCCTAAAGAATACGAAAAAAGCGTTAGAAAATACGATAGATAATTTAATGATAAAAAACTCCCGAGCGGGAGTTTTTTGTATGTTATATAATGTTAAAAGTTTGTGTTTTCGGGGGTTAAGATTTTGCACTTGGTTTCTGCGATTTTTTCCACGAATTCGATAGGAGGAGTCTTATCGGTTATGAGATAATCTACCTCGTCAAAGTGGAAGTTGGTGCAGAGGAAGGTTTTGCCGAACTTGGTGCTATCGCAAAGAACTGCTACGACGTTGGAGTTTTTGCGCATTTGCTGTTTTAGTTTTGATTGTTCAATGCTTGAATCGGTAAAACCGTTTAGGTCAACGCCCGAGCAAGATATTAAAGAAATATCAGCGTGGATTCTCGCGATATAGTCCATAGTGTCAGTACCGATAATGGAGTTAGAATGGTTTTGAATTTGCCCGCCCGCTATATAAATCTTAACGTTGTTGGTCTGAGAAAGGAGAAGTGCGTTCCTAAGTCCAGTAGTGGTTACCGATAAAAACTGGAAGTTATTAAATAGGGGGACGACCATGCCTGCGGTACTAGAGGAATCCATAAACACTGAGTCACCGTTTTTAATAAGTTTCGCGGCTAGGTTTGCGATAGATTTTTTTGCAACGGTGTTTTCCTGTTCTCTAATTGCAAACGCAGATTCTTCCGCGCTAGACTTAAAGGGCATAGCACCGCCGTGTGAACGCTTTATTAGCCCTTGTTTTTCCATAGCGCGCAAATCTCTTCTAATCGTCGCGCCAGAAACGAATAGTTCTTTTGCAAGTTCTTCAACGGTAGCCGATTTATTTTTGTTCAAAATTTCTAAAATTTCTTCTTGTCTTTCAAGTGTGAGCATACTTTTTCCCTCGTTAATCGCTAAAAAGCCTATATTTGGTGTTCATTTGTTTTCATTTGTGTTTATATCTTATCATAAAAAAATTTTTTTTGCAACTTATTTGCAAGTAGTTCCAAAATATCTATATATATGTTATAATGATTTGGAAAATAAAAGAATAGGAGGATTCTTGCTATTATGAAAACTAAAGCAGTAAGACTTTACGGAGAGAGCGATTTGAGACTCGAAGAGTTCGAATTGCCCGAAATCAAAGAAAACGAAATTTTGGCTCGCGTTGTATCTGACAGTATTTGTATGTCTAGCTACAAGGCTGCTATTCAGGGTGCTAAGCACAAGAGAGTTCCCAACGACGTTGCGGAAAACCCCATCATTATCGGTCACGAATTCTGTGGCGATATCATTAAGGTTGGCTCTAAGTGGTCACACCTCTTCAAAGAGGGTATGAAGTTCGGTATTCAACCTGCTATGAACCTCAAAGAAAACCCCTACATTGCTCCCGGTTATTCTTATTCGAATATCGGTGGTGACGCTACCTACGTTATTATTCCTAACGAAGTTATGGAAAGCGACTGCCTTATTCCTTACGAAGGCGAAAGCTACTTTAAGGCGTCTCTCGCTGAACCTATGAGCTGCATTATCGCAGGTTATCACGAAAACTATCACAGCGTTTATGAAACTCACAGCCACGATATGGGCATTAAAGAGGGTGGCTCAGTTGCTATTCTTGCCGGCGTTGGTCCTATGGGTCTTGGTTGCGTTGACTACGGTATCCACGGAGACAGAAAACCCTCTCTTATGGTTGTTACCGATATCGACCAAGCTAGACTTGACAGAGCAGCATCACTTCTTACCGTTGAAGAAGCAGCTAAAAACGGCGTTAAACTCGTTTACGTTAACACTTCAAACATCGAAGATCCCGTTGCTTATATGAAAGAGCTTAACGGCGGAAAAGGTTTTGACGACGTATTCGTTTACGCTCCCGTTTCTGCACTCGTTGAACAGGGTGACGCTCTTCTCGGCGAAAACGGTTGCTTGAACTTCTTCGCTGGTCCTACCAAGACGGACTTCTCTGCTAAGTTCAACTTCTATGACGTTCACTATTCTTTCCACAGAATTACCGGAACTTCAGGCGGAAACACCAACGACCTTAGAGAGGCTTTGAAACTTTCAGGTGAGGGCAGAATCAACCCCGCTATCATGATTTCACACGTTGGTGGACTTGATAGCGTTATCGACACCACTTTGAACCTCCCCAACATCAAGGGCGCAAAGAAACTCGTTTACACTCATATCTCTATGCCTATGACCGCTATCGTAGACTTTGCGGAACTCGGAAAGACTGATAAGTTCTTTGCTGACCTCGCTGAGATTTGCGAAAGAAACAACGGCATTTGGTCTGACGAAGCAGAAAAATACGTTCTTGCTAACGCAAAAAAGATTTAATTTAGTTAATAATCATATATAAAAGGAGAATTTTTTATGGCAAAACCGGTATTGATGCCAAAAGCTGGCATTACGGTAGAAAGTTGTATTCTTACCGCTTGGAACGTTAAAGTTGGTGACACCGTTAAAGTTGGCGACGTTTTGTGTTCTTACGAAACGGACAAGTCTGCTTTCGACCTCACCTCTGAAGTGGAAGGCGAAGTTCTCGCACTCTTCTGTGAAGAGGGTGACGAAGTTCCCGTTCTCACTAACATTGCAGCAGTAGGCGCAAAAGGGGAAGACTTCTCAGCTCTTGCTCCTAACGGCGCAGCAGCACCCGCCGCTCAAGAAGTTGCAGCACCCGCTGCCGCTCCCGCAGCTGCTCCTGCTCCCGCAGCACCCGCTGCTCCCGCTGCAACCACCAACGCTAAACCTATTACTATGCCTAAGGCTGGTATTACGGTTGAAAGTTGTATTCTTACCAAATGGAACGTAAAAGTTGGCGATACCGTTAAGGTTGGCGACGTTATGTTCTCTTATGAAACCGACAAATCTTCTTTCGATTTCCAAGCTGAAATCGAAGGCGAAGTTCTCGCACTCTTCTGTGAAGAAGGGGATGAAGTTCCCGTTCTTTCTAACGTTTGCGCAGTTGGCGCACACGGCGACGATCCTTCTCCCTTAGCACCCGGTGGCGCACCCGCTCCCGCTGCTCAGGAAGTTGCTGCTCCTGCCGCTGCACCCGCAGCTGCTCCTACCGCAGCTGCTGCACCCGTTGCCGCTCCTGCTACTAGCGACGGTGGAAAGATTTTCGCATCACCCAGAGCAAAAGTTCTTGCTCAAAAACTCGGTGTTGATTTAGCATCTGCTACCGCAACTGGTCCTAACGGAAGAATTATCGAAAGAGACGTTAGAGTTGCAAGCACCGCTCCTAAGGCTGCTCCTGTGGAAGCTGCACCTGCTGCCGCTCCTGCACCCGCAGCTGCTCCTGCCGCTGCACCCGCTGCAAGCGCAGACTTCAAGGCGTTCAAGGACGAGAAGATGTCCAACATCAGAAAGGTTATTGCAAAGAATATGGTAATGAGCCTTTCTACTATGGCACAGCTTACTCACACTATTTCTTTCGACTGCACCAACGTTATGGCGTTCAGAAAGTTCTTGAAAGAAAACGCAGAAACCCTCCAGTTGCCGCCTATCACTATCAACAACATTATCGTATACGCTGCATCTAGAGTGCTTAAAAAACACAGAGATTTGAACGCACACCTCATCAACGGTGACACTATGCGTTACTTCGAACACGTTAATATGGGTATCGCAACCGATACGCCTAGAGGACTTTTAGTACCCACCCTTTTCGGTGCAGATACTATGACTCTTTCTGAAATCGCAGTTAAGTCTAAAAAACTTTCTCAAGACGCTATCGACGGAAAACTTGCTCCCGAGTTCTTGACTGGCGGAAGTTTCACCATCAGTAACGTAGGTACTATGGGTATCGAAAGCTTTACTCCCGTAGTTAATCCTCCGCAGACTGGTATTCTCGGCGTAAACACCTTGGAAACCAGAATCAAACTCGGTAAAGACGGCGAAATCGTTCCTTACACCGCAATGGCACTTTCACTTTCTTACGACCACAGAGCGCTCGACGGTGCACCTGCGTCAAGATTCTTGAAAGACCTTAAGGATTATCTTGAAAACTTCAGCGTAAATCTTTTCGCTGATTCAATCTAATAATATAGGAGATGAATTATGGAAATCTTTGATTTAATCGTAATCGGTGGCGGTCCTGGTGGATATCTTGCTGCTGAAAGAGCTGGCCACGCTGGCCTTAAAGTTATGGCTATTGAAAAGAGAGCGTTTGGTGGCGTTTGCCTTAACGAAGGTTGCGTTCCCAGCAAAACTTTCCTTAACTCTGCAAAGGTTTTTGACTATGCAAACCACGCTAAAAACTACGGCGTAACCGTTGAAGGCAAAACTTCTATCGACCAAAAGTTCGTGGTTGAAAGAAAGAACGGCGTTGTTAAAATGCTAGTTTCAGGCGTTCAAAGCCAGTTGAAGAGAAACCACGTTACTATGAAGAGCGCAGAGGCTGTTATCGAAGGTAAAAACGATGAAGGCTTTATCATTAAGGCTGGTGAAGAAAAGTTTATCGCTAAAAGACTTATCGTTGCTACCGGTTCAATGCCCGTCGTTCCTCCCATTCCGGGACTTAGAGAAAACCTCGCTACCGGCGTAGTTTTAACTAACAGAGAAATTCTTGACCTTACTGAAATCCCCGCTAAACTCGTCGTTATCGGCGGTGGCGTTATCGGTTTAGAAATGGCAAGCTACTTCTCATCAGTTGGTTCAAAAGTTACCGTTGTTGAAATGCTCGATAAAATTGCTGGACCTACCGAAAAGGAAATTTCTGGAATTTTGCAGAAAACCCTTGAAAAGAAAGGTGTTGAGTTCAAACTCGGCTGTAAGGTTACTGCTGTTGAAAAGGACGGCGTTGTTTACGAGAAAGACGGCAAGAGCGAAAAAGTTGCTGCTGATAAGATTCTTTGCTCAATCGGCAGACGTGCAGTTACTCAGGGTATCGGCTTAGAGAGCATCGGCGTTAATATGGAACGCGGCGCAATCGTTACCGACGATATGATGAGAACTAACGTAGCAAACGTTTACGCTGTTGGTGACGTTAACGGTAAAATTATGCTTGCGCATACCGCGTATAGAGAGGCAGAAGTTGCAGTTAACAACATTATCGGTAAGAAAGACCGTATGCGTTATAACGTTATTCCTTCAGTTATTTACACCAACCCTGAAGTTGCTTCAGTTGGTGAAACGGAGGAGAGCGCAAAGGCAAAGGGCTTGGACGTTAAAACCGTTTCTATCCCGCTTACTTTCTCAGGAAGATATATTGCAGAAAACACCGATCTTAACGGTATCTGCAAACTCGTAGTAAACAACAAGACCAACACTTTGGTGGGAGCACACATCATTGGAACTTACGCAGGTGAATTTATCGTCAGCGTATCTGCTATGATCGACCTCGAAGTGGATATCGAGAACATCAAAAAGCTCGTATTCCCGCACCCGACCGTATGCGAAATCGTTAGAGAAGCGATTTTCCAAATTTAATTAGTTAAAAATTTTAAGGAGAAATAAATTATGCCAAAAAATTTAGTAATCGACCCTCTATTTATTAGAGCACCCGGCAAAATCGAATTCACCGATATTCCGGTAAACGTTTACAACAAATCTATTGAAGACGAAAAGAAAAACTTCAAGAAAGCAGATTTCGTACGTATCTTTAACGATATCGCAATGCTTAGAGAATTCGAGAGCATGATAAACGAAATCAAAATCAAGGGCGAATATCAGGGCTTTAAGCACTCTTATCCTGGTCCTGCTCACCTTTCAATGGGTCAAGAAGCAGCGGCTGTTGGTCAGGCTTATATCCTCGATATGGACGATATGACCTTTGGTTCACACAGATCTCACAGTGAAGTTTTGGCTCGTGGTCTTGCTTCTATCAATAAGCTCCCCGATGATAAACTTTATCAGATTATGAAGGACTTTATGGGTGGTGAAACTCTCGCTCCCGTTGAAAAACTCAACAAGACTGGTAACGTTAAAGACTTAGCTGTTGACTTCCTTCTCTACGGATTTATGAGTGAAATTTTCGCTCGTCGTACTGGTTTCCACAGAGGTATGGGCGGCTCAATGCACGTTTTCTTCCTCCCATTTGGTATTTATCCCAACAACGCTAT
>JAFQLO010000048.1 GCA_017414525.1 Clostridia bacterium
AAATCTACCGGCTATTCACTTGCAGACATAGGAACTAGAGTAATTTTGGGCAAGAGCTTAAAAGAACAGGGTATTACCGAACTTTATCCTGAAGAGAAGAAACGTTGGTACGTAAAAGCTCCCGCGTTCTCGTTCAGCAAACTTCGCGGAATCGACGCATACCTTTCACCAGAAATGAAGTCTACTGGTGAAGCGATAGGCTATGATGACAAACTTACCCGCGCACTCTATAAAGCGCTTCAAGCATCTGGAATGAACGTTATGAATTACGGAACGCTTTTCGTTTCAGTAGCAGACTGCGATAAGGAAGAAATGTTACCCTTAGTTCGCAGATTCTATAACCTCGGCTTTAACATCGAGGCAACAAAGGGCACTGCTGAGTTTTTGAAGAAAAACGGTATAAGAACTAGAATTAAGGCAAAAATCAGTGAAGGAAGCGAGGAAATCCTCGATTCAATAAGAAAAGGTTACGTAACTTACGTTATTAGTACTAGAGACGTTAATTCTTTGGGCGAGGCTAGCGACGGATACCAGATAAGAAGAGCGGCGGTTGAAAACAACGTTACCATGTTTACCGCACTCGACACGGTTAGAGTTCTTCTCGACGTACTAGAAGAAACTACTCTCTGTATTTCAACGATTGACGCATAAAAAGGAGCAAAATGTTAAAACAAGGATTTTTTAAGGTATTAACAAACGATCAGCTGACTGACTCCGTTTATAAAATGACCTTATCGGGCGATACCAAAGCAATTGAACGCCCCGGTCAGTTCGTAAACATTAAACTTGACGGATTGTTTCTCCGTAGACCTATCTCCTTTTGTGACGTGGAAGATGGCAAACTCACTATCATTTATAAAGTCGTGGGAAAAGGTACCGAGCAGATGGCTGGGCTTATCGGCGGGGAATACCTCGATATTTTAACTGGGCTTGGCAACGGATATTTTACCGACCTCGGAGGGGACAAACCTCTCCTCATCGGAGGTGGCGTAGGCGTTCCGCCACTCTATAACTTAGCAAAAGAACTTTTAAAAGAGGGTAAAACCCCGACGGTTATCATCGGGTTTAATACCAAGAGCGAGATCTTTTACGAAAAAGAATTTGCAGATTTAGGTGTAAAAGTTTTGGTTGCTACTGCGGACGGCAGTTACGGAATTAAAGGTTTCGTAACCGACGCTATTAAAGAAGTTGGCGAATATACCTACGTTTACACTTGTGGTCCATAGCCTATGCTAAAAGCAGTTTATAACGCTACTACCACTAGCGGTTCTTATTCGTTTGAAGAGAGAATGGGCTGTGGATTCGGCGCGTGCATGGGTTGCTCGTGCAAGACGAAATACGGCAACAAGAGAATTTGTAAGGACGGGCCCGTGCTCGTTAAGGAGGAGATTATATGGTAAACACTAAAGTTTCTCTTTCAGGCGTAACGCTAACTAACCCAGTAATTCCCGCGAGCGGAACGTTTGGGTTTGGTTACGAGTTTAACGAGATTTACGACATTAACGTTTTGGGTGCAATCTCAATTAAGGGAACGACAAAAGAACCGAGATTCGGTAACCCCACTCCCAGAATAGCGGAATGTTCTAGCGGACTTATCAACTCAATAGGACTTCAAAACCCTGGTATTGATAAGGTTATTTCCGAGGAAATTCCAAAACTAAGAGAGGTTTATTATAAACCGATTATCTCTAACATCAGCGGTTTTTCAATCGACGAATACGTGGAGTGTTGCCAAAAAATCGACGCGGTTAAAGACGTTGATATAATCGAAGTAAACATCAGTTGCCCTAACGTTCATAACGGCGGAATGAGTTTTGGAACTTCACCAGAAAACGCAAGGGCGGTTACTGAGGCGGTTAAAAAGGTTACCACTAAACCCATATATATTAAACTCACGCCTAACGTTACCGATATCGTATCAATCGCAAAAGCGTGTGAGGACGGCGGTGCAGACGGCATAAGTTTAATTAACACTTCTCAAGGTTTAAGAATAGATCTTAAAAAGAGAAGACCTATAATCGCTAATAAAATAGGCGGATTTTCAGGTAGAGCAATATTCCCGATAGCACTTAAAATGGTTTATCAGGTTTACGAGGCTGTTAAGATTCCGATTATGGGAATAGGTGGTGTAGCGACGGCGGAAGACGTAATCGAGATGATGATGGCGGGAGCAACGGCAGTTCAAGTCGGTGCGGAAAACCTCGTTAATCCTTACGCTTGCAGGGATATTGTAAACAATCTCGAAAGAGTAATGCAAAAATATAACATTAAAGATTTGAATGAAATAATCGGGGAGGCGCACAAATGAAAAAAGACGTAATTATAGCGTGTGATTTTAACAGTAAAGAACAGCTTTTCGACTTTTTGGATAAGTTCGACGGTAGTGAAAAACCTTACCTTAAAGTAGGAATGGAACTTTTCTACGCTGGTGGCGTGGAAATCGTAAAGGAAATTAAAAAGAGGGGGCATAAAATTTTCTTGGACCTTAAACTTCACGATATTCCCAACACCGTTAAAAAGGCTATGGCGGTGCTTTCCGCTTACGACGTTGATATGGTTAACCTTCACGCTAGCGGCGGTTCAGTTATGATGAAAGGCGCGCTTGAAGGGCTTACTAGAGCAGACGGAACTAGACCTCTTTTAATTGCAGTAACCCAGTTAACTTCAACCAACCAAGAGCTTATGACCGAGGAACTCCTCATCGATAAGCCGCTTGACGAAGTGGTTATGAGCTACGCTAAAAACGCTAAAAACAGCGGGCTTGACGGCGTAGTTTGCTCCCCCTTAGAAGCAGGAAAGGTTAAGAGCGTTTGTGGGGAAAACTTCTTAACTATTACCCCAGGTATTCGTTTGGCGGGCGACGCAGTGGGTGACCAAAAGCGCGTTACCACTCCCGCACTTGCAAGGGAATTAGGCTCTGATTACATAGTAGTCGGACGTTCAATAACGGGTGCAGAAGACCCCGTTGCAGCTTACAGAAAATGCGTAAAAGAATTTTTGGGATAAGGAGAAAAGAATAATGGAAATAGCAAAAAAAGTAGCGGAAAACTTACTTAAAATCAAAGCAGTGTTCTTGCGCCCCGACGAACCCTTTATTTGGGCAAGCGGAATCAAGAGCCCGATTTACTGCGATAACAGATTGATTTTAACTGCGCCCGAAGCAAGGGACGTTGTTGAAAACGCTATTGCGGAAACGGTTAAAAAAGAATACCCCGAAGCAGAAGCTCTTTTTGGAACTTCTACCGCAGGTATCGCTCACGCTGCAATCGCAGGTCATATCTTAAATATGCCTATGGGTTACGTGCGCGGAAGTAGCAAAGACCACGGCAGAAACAACAAAATCGAGGGTAAACTCGAAAAAGGCACGAAGGTGGTAGTAATTGAAGACCTTATCTCTACTGGCGGAAGCTGTATCGACGTTGTTGAGGCGTTGAGAGAGGCTGGCGCAGAAGTTTTGGGTATAGTTAGTATCTACACTTACGGAATGAAAAAAGGCTTGGAAAGATTAAAAGAAGCTGGCGTTAGAAACGTTAGCCTTACAGATTTTGACACGGTTATTGCAGTAGCCGCAGAAACTGGATACATAAAGGCAAGCGACGTGGAAAGACTCAAAGCGTTCAGAGATAATCCTTCTGACGAAAGTTGGATAAAAGGTTAATGATGAGGGGAAAGCAAATGAGAAATCTATTGTCAATAACGGATTTTTCCGTATCGGAAATTGACGAACTTATTGCAGTTGCAGAGGATATAATCAAAAATCCCGAAGCGTATCAAGAAAAGTGTAAGCATAAAAAACTTGCGACACTCTTTTTTGAACCGTCTACCAGAACGAGATTGTCGTTTGAATCGGCAATGTTGTCGCTCGGCGGAAACGTTTTGGGCTTTTCTGATGCAAACAGCAGTTCTTCTTCAAAAGGCGAAAGCGTGGCAGATACTATAAGAGTAGTTAGTTGCTATTCTGATATTATCGCAATGCGTCACCCCAAGGAGGGCGCACCGCTCGTTGCGTCAATGCACTCTAGCGTGCCTATCATCAACGCAGGTGACGGCGGGCATAATCACCCCACGCAGACTCTTGCAGACCTTCTTACCATCAAGACGGAAAAGGGAAGACTTGATAATATTACCGTTGGTTTTTGCGGGGACTTAAAGTTTGGAAGAACTGTTCACTCGCTCATTCAAGCACTTGCAAGATATAAGGGAATTAAAATCGTTTTGATTTCACCAAAAGAACTTGCAATTCCTGATTACGTTAAAGTGGACGTAATGGATAAAAACAATATGTGTTACGAGGAAACTAGAAGTCTTGAAGAGGTTATGCCAAAGCTCGACGTTTTGTATATGACCAGAGTCCAGAAAGAAAGATTCTTCAACGAGGACGATTATATCAGACTTAAAGACAGTTATATCTTAACTCTCGATAAACTCGATAACGCAAAGAAAGACTTGAGCATTCTTCACCCGTTGCCAAGGGTTAACGAAATCTCCGTTGATATTGACTCTGATCCTAGGGCGTGTTACTTTAAGCAGGTTGCAAACGGCAGATATATGAGAATGGCGCTCATTTTGAAACTTCTCGGAATAAAATAGGAGGGCGGTTATGAAAATTGATCCTATAAAGAACGGAATTGTAATAGACCATATTGAAGCGGGTAAGGGTATGGAAGTTTATAACTTCTTAAACCTCGCTGAACTAGATTGCACCGTCGCTCTAATTAAGAACGTTCCCAGCAAAAAAACTGGAAAGAAAGACATTATAAAGATTGATGCGGATATCGAGCTTGATTTGAACGTTTTGGGCTATATTGCTCCCGAAGTGACCGTTAATATAATTAAAGACGGAAAGACTGTTGAAAAGAGCAAAGTGGCACTTCCCGAAACGCTTAAAAACGTAATCAAGTGCAAAAATCCACGTTGCATCACTAGCGTTGAACAAGGTATTGAACACGTGTTCACTCTCACCGATAAAGAGAAGAGGGTGTATCGTTGCATATATTGCGAAAGCCAAGCTTAAAAACGACTTATAAACTTCGTTATGCTGCGTTTACTGCTTAGTGTTTTGACCTCAATAACCAGACGGTTTATTTCGTCCAAAACACTTCGCGAGCCTTGCCTAACTCGTTTCTTAGCCGTTTTTACAAAAAGTCTTATAAGCGGCGCAATACTGCGTTAACTGCTCGCGCCTCGGTACTTCGATGACCAGACGGTCTATCTCATCTCCTCGTCGGAACGAGCCTTGAACTGCTTGCTTATAAGTCGTTTTTATATGAGCGACGAGATTTGAATTGCTCGTATCTCCACCGTTTAACGCAAGTCACGCGAGCCTTGC
>JAFQLO010000049.1 GCA_017414525.1 Clostridia bacterium
CGATAGGCTTTAACGCTTTCAATAGTCCCAGAAACGTCCGAATAAAGTGCGTAAACGTTACCGTCTAGCGTATGAACCTTCTCTGAGGATAAAACGAGTTCCACTTCTAGGCGGTTACCTCTTCGCTCAATTCCCACGAAAGACAGCCTATCGTTTGAGGCAAGCACTGCGTCTTCCAAAGTTTTAAGGTTAATATCAGAAAACCTAGAATACTGTTTCACGCCCTGATTTTCTAAAAACTCGACGACTTGATTTTTATATATACTACCGTTGCCCGAAAACTCCAAGGCATACACTAGGTCACTTAACAAATACGATAAGACGCAAAAGCAAAGCGCACCGATAACCATACCGCTTAAGCAAAGCAATCTATAAAAAGGATATCCCCACCCGCCAAGCGATACTTTTTTTACATTATAACACATTTTGTCGGCGATTGCAAAAAAATTTTTACTATCCGCAAAGTTTACGCCGATAATCATTCGTTTATAGTCTAATTTTTTTAGGTTATAAAGTTTTATATCGTGGTTTTTTAGGTGATTAATAAACCTATCGAGGTTTAATCCCGTTACTAAATAATTAACGCGTACCCCTCTCATACCCTTTCCACTTTTAATATCTTTCCGCAAATTACTATATCGCCCATACAATATTTTTTTATATAAAGCCCTTCGCCCGAAATTTTTAAGCCACCCTTTTTAAGCGACAACACTATCTCGTTTTCAGAATAGTTTAATATGCTCTTGACGTTTTCAAAATAGCCCGCACTTTCACCAAAAAGCACCGCGCGAAAAATCGGCTCTTTGGGAATTTCCCATTCCCCGAAACAATCTTTTATACTTTCAATAAAACCCATAATTTCTCCACTATACATTATATATATGTATATAAGCGCAAAAAAAGACGAAAAAACCCCGCGGAAGAATCTTCCGCGAGGGTTAATATTAATAATTAAATTCTACTTTTACTTTATAATCTTTTTGCGTTTTGTAATCTTGTATGAATACAGGTTTCCCGTCGCGAACGCCCTCGTAACCGCAAACGCAGTTTAATAGAATAACGGCGGCAACAGACGCAAATCCGTGGTCGCAACTTGCGTGAGGCGTGTTGTGTTCCCAAAGCGTTCCTGTGCGTTCCGCCATAACGTAAAAATACTCTAAACTCTCGTCAACAACCCTATCTCTCTCGCCCATTTCGCACAACCACAAGAACCTTAGGTAGTTTCCGATGAACATATTACTTCTGCCGATTTCAGAGTGCGCCCCCTCTTTTCTAAGCGGTCCAAAGTCTTCCATCATCATCTTCTTAAACTTTTCACTAGTGTTAAGCCCAAAGAAAAGCGCGTAGTACTGACAAGTTTCACTAGTGTGGTCTTTAACGCACTCAAGTTTGCCCTCGCTATTTCTGACGGCGTTATCAACGAAAAACTCACCGTTAAACGATAATTCTTCAACGGCTTTCATCATCATTTTAGAACGCTCTAAAAGCGCCTCGTCGCCGTATAGTTCGTGAATGGTTTTAAGCACGCTAGCAAAGAGCATGTTCGACGGGAAGTTTACCCCGCAAATATATTCCGGTGTGTTGCAAATACTCCACTCAATGAAC
Organism: Clostridia bacterium; assembly: GCA_017414525.1. Classification (GTDB taxonomy): domain Bacteria; phylum Bacillota; class Clostridia; order Christensenellales; family Borkfalkiaceae; genus UBA1259. The sequence continues at coordinate 1,606 of JAFQLO010000049.1, forward strand.
ACCCAACTCTCCAAATCTTCTAACAACCCAAACTCGTTGACGTAACGGTCAAAAAAGCTTACCAAATCGTAAATTCTTTTCTTCGCGGCATCGATAAGAGTTCTATCCCCCGTACGAATTAAGTAATCTTTAAGTTCAATAACCATCCACATCGCCCAGTTGGGAATATAATGGTCTTTTCTATGCTGTGCGGGGAAACACTTAGGTAACATTTTAGGATCGAGCTCTTCAGTTTTAGAAATTAAAATATTCTCTAAAAACGCCCTTTCAATATCGTTATTGCCAAAGAATAATCTTTCCGTTTTAGCAGTAAAGTAAGAATCGCAAAGCCAGCCTGCACGCTCTCTACCGGGGCAGTCCATAAAAATGTCTAAAGCGTTCTGCCTAAACGAGCGTTCAGCCGCCTCAAAAATCTTAGTAAACTTGGTGTCGCCACTAACCTTAATTTTAGATTTTCTAGCGTTATCGTAAGCAACGAGCGACGGGGCAAATTTTGCCTTGCCCTTATATAAAACTTTCATAAACTTAAACGCGTAAGGTTCGAAAGAGAGGAAGTCCCACTTACCCTTTGGCGCGATAATCTTAATAAAATCGTTACAGCCCGAGCGACGGAAGATCCAGTTGCCGTCACTAACGTATTCTTCCATAACTATATAAATTTCCGTATCTACTTCTGCGTCAATCGAAAGATTTATAAAGCCCGTTTGAATATTACTAAACTCGTAGTCACAAGCGGTAAATTCGCCAGTTAAAAATCTTTTTCTAAGCGCATAGATATCAACGCTGTTAGGAAGTTTATTAACTTCCTCCATTCTTTCATCGAATCCAGTTTCTCCTTGTTTATAAAAGCCGAAGAATTGCTTTTCGCCCTTAAACTCAAAGTCTACCTTTCTATAATCAGCAAAATCTTCAAGTTCACCTATAATCTTAGGCGCAGGAACTTTGACCATTTCTAATTTTTCCAAACCACTCTTAGAAAAATCGGTAAACTCAACAAACCCCCTCTGCCCACTATATCTAGTCGGTGTTTGAACGAAAGTATTATATTTAAACGCGGTAAAATCAGCCGTGCCGTAAATAGCAGAGCCGTTTTTAGATAGGTTAGCGCCAAAAAAGCCTTTTTGCATATCGCACGCATAGCAAGAAACGTTATACGCAGCGACTTCAACCATTATATTTTTAACCCCTTTAACGTTTAAGGTGCGTGGTCTAGAAAAGCCCGCGGCTGTTCTAGCAGGCCCGGCAGAAACAAATTCTCCGTCAAAAAACACGCGGAAAAAGTCTGCCGCACAAATAGTTAAAGAGTCACAATTTTCAAAATTATTAATTTCAAATACGACGCGAGTGTTTTTCGCATCGCCGTTTTTTATCCAAAAAAATTCCATAGTCCAATAAGTTCGCAAATAAAAAAATTTAATATATACCCTCTCCCCGCAAAAGCGGGGAAAGCATATATATCGTTAAGTAATTTTTCCTTAAATCTGTTATGTTAGTAAAACAAATTAGAAGTTATAAGGCATAACGTAAACTGCTAAACCGTTAGGAATATCCGCAGTAAATACGCCGTCAGTTAAAGTTACTGTCTGCCAAGTTCCAGCCGTACCGTTAGCCGTAAACGTATAAACGAGTGCTTTTTGGTAGGTAGGATTAAACTGAGCGGTAACTTTCATAGTTTTAGTTCCGAGTGCAGTTGCATAAGCGTCAGTAAGAACGTTCTGGAACATATAAACGTTGTTTACTCCAACGAATTCAGTAACGAGCATGATAGAGTTGTCGTTAGATACGCTAACCAAATCAACGAACTCGTGTGAATTATCGAAAGAGCCGACTGCAACGTTTATTCCCTCCGTTGCATTCACGTAAGAATAAGTAGAGGTGTAAAGAGCACCGTACGCACTTGCAGAATCAGAAACCATCATCTTTGAGCCGTTATACTTAACTTGATTAAGAACGGGATAGATTGCCTTAGCGTGAGCGATTGCGCCTTGTGCATAAGTATAGATATCGGTGGTAGAGCCGTCCTTATTAACGAACGAACTTCCTTCACCAGACGAGTAAGAGGTATCGCTTGAATCGTCTCTCACAACGTAGGTATAGAAAGAAAAGTCTTCGATACCGAAACCTAAAACGCTAGCAACTTGCATACACATATCGTTTGCGCTAGTAATTCTTTCCCAACCGTTAGTGGTATAACCGTTTCTATAAACCATTTCAAAAGACTGCAAAACGAAAGCCGCTGAAACGCCGTTTTCTTTGCACACTTCTGCAAGAACCTGTAAGGATACGTAGTGACCTCTAAGCATTGTTTCTCCGCCATTGCCGTCCGGCTTAAAGGGATAAGAGTCAACGCAGATTTCATCAGCACCAGCCGCTAGAACGAAAGCCTCGATATACTCTTTATAAGCCTCTCTCATATCCGCATCGTCTGCACCCGCATAAGATGCACGCGCTGAATATTCTAGGGGCAAGAGGTTAAGAAGAATATAAATATCTTCCATACCGAGATTTTTAGCAGCCTCTTTAACTGCCCTATAAACGTAACCAAAGTTTTCCGCCTTTCCGATAGCAGGCTCGTCACCGAGTCTTATACCGTAAAAGCCCTCTTTTTGATAATAAACTGAAAGCCAATTTTGAACGTCTTTAACCAAAAGATCGTAAGACGCGTACTTGCCGTTTGCACCAATTAGCATGCCTTCAGCGGTGTGCTGAGCGAGGTTGCTAATTTTATCGTCGTGAAGAATAATTCTCTTCACGCCGTTTTTAAGTGCTAAGTTCCACGCAGTTTCCGTCTGAGAGCCACTAAATGCATTTGCGTGATTATATCCGTTATTTCCACCGAGGAAAACGGTGTTGAGCCCTGCCGCTGCATAAGTAGCAAACGCTTCGTCAGTAAGAAGAGCGTTGCCCTCGTCAGTCGTGTCCGCATCGTACGTTCCAGGAGCACCGTAGGTGAAGAGGTCGTTCGTCACGACCTCCTCACGGTCAGTTCATTTACCTACTTCACCAATTTTGAATACGGTGTCGCTTCCCTTAACGGTATCATAGAAAATGATTGAACCAGGAGCAACGTTAACGGTCAAAATTTCAGTAGTGAATTCAACTTCGCCAACGACATCTTCAGTAGTAGCGTTAACGAGAACGGCTTTTACTGCGAGGTATCCGTTGTCGTCGTAGGTTGAAACGGTATACTTAAACGGAGTGTCAGCATAGTTATCGTTAAGATTTTGCTGTGACATTGCGTGGGGAGCAGCGTATGAACCAAACACCTCTAATGCGCCATCAACTGCATACTGGAATCCTCCAGCTAAATGGGTAGTATCAGTAATCCTATCCATACCCCAAACGATGAATTTTCTCTCAGCCTTGTTAGCTTCGCCACTGTTAAGACCTAAACCGTTAGAGAAGAGTAAGCCCTTGTGGTTGTTTTTGGTGTACTGTGACCAATCGCCACTTCCAGAAACGTAAGTGTATTCTTCAAAGTTGGTCATATTGCCACTGATTACGTCAGAGAAGAGCATAATTTCAGGCATATTGTTGCCGGTGAAGAACACTTCAACAGAAGTTCCAACACCGTACTTGCCGTTGAGTGCATAGTAGTTGTTGTTGAGGTTTGCAACGTCATACATTCTGATACCAGTTGATGTTCCAGTTAAGGTAATAGTGCCGTCTTCAGCAACGGTTGCACCTTGAGAGAATACGCTAGGTGCAGACTCATAAGGAGCAGAGTACTTAAATACGGTTGCGTCAGCCTTAATCGTTTGATAAAGAACGATTGAACCTGCATCAATTTCCGTGAGAGCAATACCAGTGTCGATAGTGCTATCGATAACCTTGGTTAAAGTTTCGCCAGAAACGGTGTAAAGAATAACGTGAACACCTAAGTTTTCACCCGCTTCATAAGTACCAACGGTGTACTTGAAGTTAGTATCTGGGTTGTTTATTAACGCAGCCTGAGTCAAGAGTGAGCCGTCGCTTAAAGAGTATTGTGCTTTTGACGCAATATTGCTACTCAACGGACCAGGTCCACCAGCAAGTTTTTCACCGTCGCCGTAGAATATTCTGTTCGGTCCCCAAATAGAGAAGTATGCTTCTGCATTGTTGGTAGCGTCGTACATACCATTAGAGATAAGCACGCCCTTTTCACCAGTGGTGGTAGCATAACCGCCAGAGTAGCTTGTATAACCAGTCATCCTTGCGTTGATAACGTCTGCAAAGAACATAACTTCAGGCATATTGTTTCCAGTGAAGTAGAAATCCATATAAGTTCCTACGCCGTATTCGCCTGCTAATGCAAAGTAAGATACTGCACCACCAACGTTGTAGTCATCTGAGCCTTCAACCAAGCCTGATAATTGACCAGAAGCTCTAATTCCTCCACCATTTCTTGCTGCTAGGCTAATAGTTCCGTCTGCAGCGATAGTTGCGCCACTCATACCGTAACTTGCGCTACCTTGATAAGGTTTACCAGCCTTAAAGGTGGTGGTGTTGCCAGCGCCCTTAATCTGACCGTAAGCGATGATGTTACCGCTAGAAAGTTCGGTGTTAGAAATTCCAGTGTCTTTAGTTGCTGACGTAATGAGTGCGCCAGTTGCCTTATCAGTAAGTTCAGTATGAATGATAATGGTGTTATCAGTATCAAGCAAAGTACCTACTTTATAGATATAGGTTCTACCAGTAGTATCTGCTTCCAAGCCTTTATAAGTAAGGAGTGAATCTTGAGAAATAGTTCTAGAAGCAAATGGAAGAGCTCTCAAGTTATTCTCAATTCTATAAGGTCCGTAGAAAGCAAGATATTGTCCACCGATCATATAATCGCCAGCAACTCTCTGATAATACATATCTGCATTACCACTACTATAAGGAGCTAAAATACCATTAGAAATATATAAACCCTTATAAGAATCTGATTTATCAAGTGCTGAACCATTCCAACAGGTGGGGTTATCGGTAATATCGTTAGAGAAGAACATTACTTGAGGCAAGTTGTTGCCAGTAAATTCAAAGTCAACGAAAGTTCCGATTCCGTAATTTCCTTCAAATGCAAGGTAAGGAATAGTTGCATTTCTTACGCCTGATGCACCAGTGCTTTCTGCCTGACCTACAGCATTAAGAGTAACCGTTCCGTCAACAGCAACCGTACCGTTAGAAACGAGGTCACCGCCGTAAGGAGTTGAACAAGTGAACACGGTATCCTCACCCTTAACGGTATCGTAAAGAATGATTGAACCAGGGTTAACTTCAGAAAGAATATCGAGCTTATAG
>JAFQLO010000050.1 GCA_017414525.1 Clostridia bacterium
AGCTTCGGTATCTACGTTATAAAGTTCGCCCTTGATTCCAAGTTTAGCGTCAGTGCTTTCATAAGTAGTAATAGTATACTTAAAGTTTACGTCTGCATAGGTAGATGCGATATAAGATTGAACGAAGTGTTTCATCGTACCAGCGTCGGTGCCGTAAGCCAAAGCGTAAGTTGTGTTGTTCATGAACCCACCCAAAGTACCATTAAGTGCCTTGTCAGTTCCAACGTACATTCTGTCGGGTCCCCAAATGGCAAAGCGATTTGCTGCAGAGTTAGCGCTATTATAAAAACCGTTACAAATAAGCACACCCTTTTCTCCACTTGCAGTTGCATAATAAGGACTAGCGTGGGTATATGCAGAATATCCCGTCATATTGCCGTTAATCTTATCAGCAAAAAGCATAACTTCAGGCATATTGTTGCCAGTGAAGTAAATATCAATAGCAGTACCTACGCCATATTTACCGTCAAATGCATAGTAAGCCGCTTCACTACCAATTACTGAGCCAGCCGCATTAAGCGCACCAGGAATAAGACCAAAAAGCTGTCCGCTATTGCCTAGTGCTCTACCAGCGGTAGTAATGGTTCCGTCAAGTGCAACGGTTGCATTGAGAGTTTTAGCAGTGTGGATTTCCACAGAGCCTTTCTCTACGTGCATATCAGTCTTTCTTTCACCGTCAACGATGAGGCTCTTAGGAGAACCGTTCAAGATATAGTCGCCAGTGATAGAGTTCTTAGAGAAAGTATAAGGAGAGGTGTAGTACTCGGTGTTGTTAGCAACAGCGGGAGTGCCGTTTGCAATTTTAATATCAGCAACACCGTCAACGTAGCCCTTAACGATTGCAAGACCGTTCTCGTCAACTGACATATACTTGCCGTTTACAAGGTAGGGGTGGTTAGTATCTTCAGCGTTAACTCTGTCGTTAAAGGTTGAGTTTGCAACTTCATAGATGTTTCTTGCGCAAGCTGCATCTCTAACGCCGTAAGCGTACTGCTTGTTGTTATAGGTTTCAAAACCAGAAATAGCGTCAGTAGTGTCTACTTCGATGAACACGATTGCTTCAAAATCTCTAGCGTAGTTAGCGTCTTTGAGATTTACGAGGCTCATAGTGAATTCAAAGTAGTCTTCGTTAGAACCGTCAAACTCGTCGATAGTGTTTGCACCAACGGTGAGGTTTGCAGCAGCGAAATCTGAGAATGCATAGCCGCCTGCTTTTGCAATGTAATCGCTAGGAACGATGATCATACCTGCTTTTACTTTGCCTTCGTAAGTAGAGTAAAGTGAGTTATACTCTGTCTTATCAAGTCTTGCTCTGAACTTGATACCTGAAGATTCTGCACTGGTAACTCTTACCGATGCGCCTTCTACCACTTGAGCAATAGAAGTGGTGTTTTCTGCTTTTGCCGTTGTCATATAAAAACTAGCCGCGCCGAAAAGCATACATACTGAAAGAAGGATTGCAAGAATAGTTATAAACTTATTTCTTAATGCGTTTTTCATAACTTCCTCCTTACAGCTGGTCACCGTAAATGTCGTCAATCGTACCGTCGTAGTTATCGCCGATCGGTGCAGATGCCTCCATTACGTCTGAAGATTCAAAGTAAAGAATCTCCATCTCTGCCTTTTCATAAAATTTTCTCATAGTTTTTCTCCTTTTAATTTATTCGGGTTTAACCGTATTTTTCCGTGGTTATGAGAAATCCACGCTTTTAACGTCTTTAGTTTTATCTTGTTGCCTTAAATGCCTTTTCCTTGCGCCATATTAGCGCAAGGAAATTGCCATATTATATAATGTTTATTTTAAGGGAATTAGGAACACTGATTCGCCTGCGCCTAATAGTCTGTTATAAACGCCGTTTTCAAGTTTAACGTAGTTAAGCGTTCCGTAGCTGTACTCTGCTACCCACGTATATTCGCTATCAAACGTTACGCCAACGTTCATATCAGTGTCACCGTTTTCGCCCGATGCGGGATCGACGATGTTCTGAACCATATACATATAAAGATCGTTTGCTTTATCGTACATTTCAGTCGTGAACACCAAGTCGTTATCCTGCGTTATACTCTTTAAGAGTTTGTGTTCGTGAGAGTTATCGAACTCTGCGGGAGTTACTATCGATGAGTTTGAAGTGGTGATAAAATATTCCGCACTATCGTGATTGAACACGTCTGCCTTATAATACTTACTGCCAACGAAGTCGTAAGAAAGAACTACGGGAGCAAACTTCTGCGCCATCTTAATTGCGTCTTGTACCCAGTAATAGATGTTGGTCTTTTCGCCCTTTCTAGTAAGGAAGGTGTTGTTTTCCGTCATCATAGTTCCAGTTGCGCTTATGTTTCCAGTTGGCATATAAGTGTAGTAAGACATGTGGTCTACGCCCCAACCGATAACGTGGAACATTTCGTAGAGTATATCCGCTTTGTCAATATCTCTGTGGACTTGGCTTGCACCAGCGTAATATTCGCAAGACTGCAATACCCACGAAAGATCTGCGCCGTATTTATCACACATCTTTCTGTAAGCTTGAAGCGAATTGAAGAATCCGGAAGTTACGCCGTAACTTCTGAACGCGTAAACGTCACAACAAATTCTGTTCGCGCCAGTTCCTTTAAGCCATTCTTCAACGTATTTATCGAACATAACGCCGAGGTTCTGTTCTTCGCCCGTATCAGGGCCGTAACTCCAAGTTTGCGCAGGGTCAATCGGAAGTTGGTTCATGTGCAAGTAAATTTCGTCCATTCCGAGTTCTGCTTCAACTTCTCTTATTGCCTTATAAACGTATGCAAACGAAGTCCAAGATTTCCAGTTAGGTTCGTCACGAAGGTTGATTCCGTAGAATCCCGGAATTTCCTTATAAAACTCCAATAGTGCTTTAATATCAGCCTTCAATGCCTCGTATGAGGGGTATCTGTAATCTTCTCCCTCACCGATAAGCATATCGTAAGACTCAGTCATTCTTCTCATCTCAACGCTAGTGAAAATGAATTTTCTCATTCCCGCTTCGTACGCCGTGTCTACGATGTGCTTAACGCCAGAACCTTCCCACTCAGTATATCTTTCGTCGTAGTCACCGGTCATAAGAATATCAAAACCGCAGTCAATATACTCTTTATATTTTTCTACCGTTTGATTCGTACCGTAATCAACGGTGGAAGTGTTACCGTCTTTATCGATAACGGTATACGTTCCAGTGTTTAAGTTACCGTAAGTGAAGAAAGAGAACTGTTTTCCATTCTCCGCATAGTTGGGGAGCATTGGATGCTCCACCTCTTGCGGTCCACAACCTGCGAAGGTACTGAAAGATATTACGAACGCCATTAAAATGGTTATTAATTTAATAATCTTTTTCATATTTTGTTACCTCCTCTTAAGCCTTGGCGGGTTCTCTGATTTCACCGATCTTAAACACGGTATCCGAACCCTTCATTGAATCGTAGAAAATTATGCTACCAGCGGTCACGTCGGTAAGTTTAATTTTCGTGCTTTGTTTGTATTCTAAAAGTTTAACCTCGTCCCCACTAGTTACGTCGTAAAGCGTGATGTGAAGTCCGAGTTCCTCGCCCTCTTCGTAAGTTCCGATAGTGCACTTAAAGTTTGTGTTTGCATACTGTGCGCTTGCCAAAACTTCTTGAGTTAAGAGTGCATAGTTCGCATCGGTATGAGGAACTAAAACGTTTGCTAAATTTCTCTTGTCAGAGAAGATTCCGTTAACAGCCGCGCCCTCACCGAAGAAGAGTTTATTCATTCCCCAAACGGTGAAGTATTGATCTGTTCCACGAGCGGGAAG
>JAFQLO010000051.1 GCA_017414525.1 Clostridia bacterium
AACCAAACCCATCATATCGGGAGTGGTAATGATAACGTCGTAATCAAACCAGTTTTCAGTTTGAATTTTCTGAACCATTTCTTCAGCACCAACGAAATCTGCGCCAGCTTCTTTAGCTTGGTCAGCCTTTTCGCCTTTAGCGAGAACCAAAACTCTAACTTCCTTACCAGTTCCGTTAGGAAGAACCAAAACGCCTCTAACCTGTTGGTCAGCTTGTTTGGGATCTACGCCTAAACGAACGTGAAGTTCAACGGTTTCGTCAAATTTTGCTTTTGCAGAGTCAAGAACCAAACCGATTGCTTCGTCTACTTCGTAAAGCTTAGCAGATTCGATGGTTTTTGCACTGTCGATATATTTTTTTCCGTGTTTCATTTAATTTACCTCCTGTGGTACGTTCGGGAAAACTCCCTCCCACTATTTAATTAGTCTACGACTTCAACGCCCATACTTCTAGCAGTACCAGCAATCATGCTCATAGCGCTTTCTAAAGTATTTGCATTAAGGTCAGGCATCTTCACTTTCGCGATTTCTTCAACCTGTGCTTTGGTAATCTTAGCAACCTTGTTTTTGTTAGGTGCAGCAGACGCACTTTCAATTCCGCACGCTTTCTTAATAAGAACGGGTGCCGGTGGCGTCTTTAAGATAAAGGTGAATGAACGGTCTTGATAAATCGTCATAACAACGGGAATAATAAGACCTTGCTGATCCTGAGTCTTAGCGTTGAATTCTTTGGTAAATCCAGGAATGTTGATTCCGTGAGGACCTAACGTTGAACCTACGGGCGGACCGGGTGTTGCCTTGCCTGCGGGCAGTTGTAGTTTAACGATAGCCGTAACTTTCTTTGCCATAATTGTTTCCTCCATTCGGTGGTAATAACGTTGCGCCAGTGTGAAAAATTTAACACAACTCCCACTCTATTTCAATCGGCTATTGCCGAATGATAGCATAATAGTATAAATATATAATGTTTACTTTGCTTGCTCTTCAGTTTCGACCTTTTCGATCTTCTTAACCTGAACGAAGTCGAGTTCGATATCAGTCATTCTGCCGAACATTTCCACGTTAACCATAACCTTTTGCGTACTTTCCGTAAGCGCGGTTACTACTCCGCTGAACGATTCCAAAGGACCAGAAACGACTTGAACGGTATCGCCAACGGTAAAGTCAACGTTAACAGCAACTTCTTCAAGTGCCATTCTCGCAACTTCCTCATCAGTTAAGGGAAGGGGTCTGCCTTGCGGACCAACGAACCCCGTAACGCCACGAGTATTGGTTACCAAATACCAAATGTCGTTTGAATAAATCATTTTCAAAAACACGTAGCAAGGGAACTTCTTTCTTTCGACGAGCTTTTTCTTACCGTTAGCCTTTTCTTCCAAAGTCTCTTCGGTAGGAATTTTAATCTCGAAGATGTTTTCTTGCAAATTGTTGTTTTCGATAAGTTTTTCCAAACTATCCTTAACCATCGCTTCGTAGCCCGAGTAAGTGTGGATAACGTACCATCTTGCTTGTTCTGTTGCCATACCTTACTCCTAGCTTATAGATATAAGTTTCAAAAGTTCGCTAAGACCGAAGTCGAACGCGGTTATAACGACCAAAAATACCAATACAACAGCGATAACTATACCAGTCTGTTTAACAACCTTTCCGAAAGAAGGCCAAGTAACCTTTTTAAGCTCGGAAAAAACGTCCTTGATTTTTGCGCCCATTCTAGCGAAAAATCCAGGCTTTTTGTTTTTCTTGTTGGATTTCTTAACGTCCTGTTTATTAGCGTCGTTAACGGTTTTCTTTTCTTCCATTATTACCCCTTCTTTCCCAAAAACAATAAGGGAAATTTAAGCGAAACTATTTCGCTTCTTTATGTGCGGTATGCTTTTTGCAGAATTTGCAATACTTATTCATTTCCAACCTTTCGGCATCATTCTTCTTATTTTTAAAAGTATCGTAGTTTCTCTGCTTGCATTCCGTACAAGCCAAAGTTATCTTTGCTCTTGCTCCTTTTGCTGCCATAATGCACCTTCCGAACATCAAAAAATTACACCCCGCTACACGAGATGCTAATTGATTATACTAAATTGCAAACAGAATGTCAACTTTTTTAAGGGTTTTTTAAAAGTTTTTAAAGATTTCGCCCACTTTTTTTAACCTTTTCCATATCTAGACTTTTTTCCACGCAAAAAACCACAATATATGGCAAAAAATATCGTTTAGTTTTCTGCCAAGCACGCAAAAAGGCAAGTTGAAACTTGCCTTTTTGTGTGAAGTTTTTATATTATTCTTTCCTCAACTTGCCGCAGTCAAATATAACTGCCTTTAACTAAGCCTGATTTGCAAAGCGGGAACAACGCCGTCATTAGTATTGTTAACGTTGTAGTAGGAGTCGCTGACTTCGCCGTCGTAGTCAACGCTCCTATCATAGTAACCATGGTCGTTGCGAGGAGACCGCAGCCACCAATTACCGTTGCCTAAGTAGCTGGTACTTGTAGACGTATAGCAACCCTGACTTTGTGCGTAGTCCGTAGTTTTTAATCGTCTTGCTGGATCATTATCACTATAATTACTGCTGAATCCGTATGCGCTGTTCGTTACTTGCTTGTAACTTAGCAGGAATACCTTATCATTAGTGTTTTCACAAGCATATTCGTTAGTATTATATCCCGTGCTTTCCGCACTGTTATCTACTGTCACAGTATTTATTAGTTCTTTTTCTATTTCGCTAAACGCTGTGTTATAGAAATTATCGTTTAGCCAACTCCTTATCGTGCTATATTTATAATTATTTGCGTAAGTTCCGCCAGGTGCTCCGTTACTGTTTGTGTAACAATTACCGTTTATATAATAACATTCGTTTTGATACGCTTGGCTATCTAATATTAAGTTCGCCATTATTAACGCGTTTCCACCGCTCTCGCCTAGTATTCTCCACTCTATCGGCTCATACTTAAACCAGTATGCCGTGTTCGGATAATATCCGTTATCGTATTGGCGGGAGTTTGAGGCGCTACTGCTGGAGGTTGTACGATATGGTCTATACGAGCTGAAGTACACGCCTCTATACTTTTCACCACTCGAGGTTACGTCTATATACCACATATAGTTTTTTTGCACGCTTCCACTTATATAATATCCGTAACTCATCCAATTTCTACTATTGCTACTAGTCGGCAAAGTTCCCGCTAAGTTATTGAGCGTCGTTTTAAGTATACTATCGGTCACTTCCGTTTGAGGATATGAGCCAAAGTATATCTTTTCCCCTTCTCTAACATATTCCTTCAAAGTCGCATTACAATAAATACAAACTCCGTTGCCGTTATCCGTGCAGTTTTCAGTTAACTTATGAGTATTATCGTTTGCACAAGTCTTCGTATGCGTGCCGTCGTCGTTAGATATCCAAGCTCCATAAGCGTGGTCACCATACTCACCGTATTGCTGACCACAAGTAGTGCATTCTGCTTTCTTTATGCAAGTAGCACTTCCGCCGTTATGAGCAATGAGTTCGGTTTTATCTCCGCACACGCACTCATACCAGTGGTAATTTTCGTTATACTCCAAGTTCAAATACTCGTGCGCCTTAAAACTGCCGTACTCGCCACCGCAAACAGAACAGTTTGCTTTCTTGGTGCAAGTAGCCGTTCCACCACCACAGTTTTCGGTTATCTTATGAGTATTATCGCTTGCACAAGTTTTAGTATGCGTGCCGTTGCCATTATTTACCCAAGCTCCATAAGCGTGACCTTTTGAGTTAACGTGGCTATCTACGTAACTATCTCCACACACACAAGTATGAGTAGTGTATCCACCCTGTTCACAAGTGGGTGGGGTTACAACGTGAGTATAACTGTGCGGTGCTAAACTGCCGTACTCGCTACCGCAAACTGAGCAGTTTGCTTTCTTAGTACAAGTAGCCGTTCCACCGCCACAGTTCTCGGTTATCTTGTGAGTATTATCGTTTGCACAAGTTTTTGTGTGTGTTTTGTTGCCGTTGTTTAACCAAGCTCCATAAGCGTGACCTTTTGCGTTCACGTGGCTATCCACGTAACTATCTCCACACGCACAAGTATGCGTTGTGTATCCGCCCTGCTCACAAGTGGGTGGTGTTACAACGTCAGTATAACTGTGCGATGCTAAACTGCCGTACTCACCACCGCAAACAGAACAGTTTGCTTTCTTGGTGCAAGTAGCCGTTCCACCACCACAGTTTTCGGTTATCTTATGAGTATTATCATTTGCACAAGTTTTTGTGTGTGTTTCGTTGCCGTTATTTACCCAAGCTCCATAAGCGTGACCTTTTGCGTTCATGTGGCTATCCACGTAACTATCTCCACACACACAAGTATGCGTTGTATATCCGCCCTGCTCGCAAGTGGGTGGGGTTACAACGTGAGTATAATTATGCGGTGCTAAACTGCCATACTCGCCACCACAAACTGAGCATTTTGCTTTCTTAGTGCAAGTAGCCGTTCCGCCACCACAGCTCTCGGTTATCTTATGGTCGCTATCGTTCTTGCAAGTTTTAGTATGATGAATTCCGTCACCATCAGAAACAAAGTCACCGTAGTTATGACCTAATGCTTTAACTTCATCTGCTCGGTAAGTATCACCACAACCACAAGTATAGGTCGTGTATCCCTCATCCTCGCAAGTGGGTGGGGTTATCACAGATGAATAGCTGTGAACGTGTTCTTTTTGTATCGTATTGGTTTTTCCACAACCGTTATCGCACTCTGCGGTTTTAGTATTGTCGCCGTTGTCTTTGTAATTAGTGAAACTATGACCTAGTGCGTTTCCGTTTTCAAAAGTTTCCTCGCCCTTTTCTCCGCATTTGCAAGAGTAATAATATACTGCTTTATTTTCGCAAGTTGCGGGAGATTTTAAGTATTCGTCGTTTACCGTTTTCCTATCGAAAACGTGAGTGTGCACCATACTCTTATCTTCGTAACCGCATTCACATTTGCCGTTAACTAAAGTGTGCCTTTCCACTTGGTCTTTTGCACTGCATTCACACTCTTTCCAATGTTTACTGTCGTCATAATTACCTATAACATAGTTATGCGTGTGCTCGTTACCACTTTCTTTTCTCTCGTAGCCACACTCACACTTGCCGTCTAAGAAAGCGTGCTCTTCGATTTCAGATTTCTCGCCACACTCGCATTCTTTCCAGTGATGAGTTTCATCATACTTAATTTCATCAAAATCGTGCGTATGCTCTTCTTCCTTTTCGTAACCGCACACGCATTTTCCGTCAGTGAAAGTATGTTTGATTTGTTCACTCTTTTCACCGCATTCACATTCAAACCAGTGATTACTATCGTCATACTTATATTCGGTTGAATATTCGTGGGTGTGTTCGGGTGTTCCGTTTTGGTTATTCAAAACAAAATACGCGACTACTGCTATCACGCATAATACGAGAAGAACTGCTAAAACACCTAAAAACTTTTTCTTTTGCCCTTTAGCCATAAATTTTCTCCTTTTATAAAAATTTAAAAATAAAAAAGTGCCGAATGCAAAACGCAAACGACACTGTAAAAATGTACGTTTCGCCTTGCTGCGACACAATTTAACAAGTAGTCTTATCAAAAGATTTTTGTATAGCGAAATTAATACACTTCTACCTGAAGTATATTTCACTTTTGATAAAACTATTAAATTATGTCGCAAATCTATTCTAGCACTTTTTTACATTTATTGCAAGCAAATTAATTGATATATCTACCTATGGGGGAATAGAGATCGGCGGAGAGGATTATATTATTTATATCGCGCTGAGTGAGCGTTCTTCTTTTTATATCGCCGTCGTAAACTTGAATTTCGTTAAGCGAATTTTCGTCTAATAAACTCATAACTTTTTTAACGGTCACGCTTTTATCTACCGCTTGAACCTTAACGCTCATTCCGCGCTTTAATCTTCGCTCGGTGACCGCAGAATAAAGTTTGACGTATCCGTTCTTCGATCCTTTACCGAACGCGCCGAAAAGCACGAAAGTTGAAAAGAACAAGAGGGATATATTAAGGCTATCAAGCGTTAAGAAGAATGCAATTACTAGCAGTAGAGAAAACACCACGCCAGTTACCTTGCAAATTATTTTAGAGGGTTTTTGTCCGAACTTTAAGGTGGTAAACGCAGAGAGCACCCTTCCGCCGTCTAGCGGGAAAACAGGAAGAAAGTTTACTAGCGCCATTGAGAAGTTTGTTTGTGCGACTATATCCGTATAAGCGTAGAGTTCTGGGAATATCCACCAGAGCGCAACGAAAAAAAGCCCTATTGCTAGGCTCAAGAACGGGCCTGCTAGGGCGATTTTTATTTCGTCTATTAACTTTAACCCCTCGATATCACCTTTAGCCACCGCCCCGAAAGGCATGAGAGTGATTTTATCTAGCCTATACCCCGCGCCCGCTGCCACAAAGGAGTGACCTAGTTCATGAGCCACCGCGCTCACCGTGCAGATTATAAACTCCCCCAACCTGCCGACGAGCGCGTAATAAACCCCGAGCGCGTAAAACAAGGGGTGAACGGTTAATCTTACACCGCCCATATAATAGCGTTATCGACTATCTCGTAATCGGTGATGCTAACGCCGTCTTCCCCCTTAAAGCACATCTGCACGCCGCCCGCCTCGACGTAACCGACGGGAATATTGAAGTAAACCTCGTCGTCAAGACCGACGTAAGCGTAATCTATCCCAGAAAGCAAAGTCTTAAAGTTTTCGCTATGAGTTACTTCAATAGTATACTTGCCGTCCTCACCCAAGGTAATTGCAGAAATTTTACCGTTACAAGGCGCGTAAATGCTCCCCTCTCCGCTAAAATTAATAACGCCATCGTTGAGAGCAACCGTGTTGCCGTCAGCAATAGCAATAACTGGCGCAAAGTCACTATAAACCCTATCGTCAACGGTAGCAACTTGTTCGTTGTTAGAGCCGAAAACTTGGTTCATAAACGCGTTTATTCCGCTATCGGGATAAAATGCGTTTGTTAAAAAAATTGCAGCGATAAGCGCACCGACCACGGCAATCTGCACGCCGATTATCGAGAATTTTCCACCTTTTTTAACCTTAGAATTTTCAAATTCTTGTTCTTCTAAGTTAGCCTCGTTATAAGTATCGGGAAGATTATCGTAAACGGTATCGTTATTATTCTCGTAACTTATAGCGTTCTGCTCGTCAAGTTCGGTGTTTACCTTGTTTAGGAGTTCTTGCTTAACCATTTCGTGGTTAACCTTTTTCTTCTTTTTGTTCTTTCTCTTTTTAGCGGGAGTAAAAGTTACGCTACAAGTGTTTACGGGAATCTCTAACATAGTAGCGTATTGAAGTTTTTCGTTCATAACAATTTCTCCTTATAATTTAGGTTTATAAAACTATATGAACGATTTTTTCTGGTTATACCAAAAAAACCGCCCGCGAAGTAATTTCACGAACGGTTTTTGTCGAATATTAAGTTATAATTAGTTTTTATAATCGGGTATTTGAGGAAGAATAGTGGTGCCGTATTCGTAAACGTATTTGCTTATGGGACGATGCATATAATCTTCATAAATAATTTCCGATATATAACCGTTTTCCACCTTTGCCGTTACGTAAGTGCTTCCAACTAAACTAAAGCTCTTCCACACGCCTTTTTCAGCCTCGTAAAATTTTGCGCCTTCGTGCATTAAAAGTGCGCGCTCTGCACTCTTCCAGATAGTACCGTCAAAGAAAGGCAAATCGTTCACCGAATCAAAATCGAGTTCCCACGCGTTAATAAATTCTTGCTCATTCATAACCCTCCAAGAAACCTCGCAACTTCTTAAAAGTTCAAGCGCCGCTTGGTGCCCGTGAGTCCTAACGTATTCGTAAAGGCTTGGACAAGCCTCGTTAAAACTTTGACTGTTATTTCCGAAATAAACCTTTCCGTCTTCAAAAATTATCCAAGTTTCGTAAACGATCCCCTCTCCGTCATCGTCAATATAAGCAGGCGAATAAATCACGTTTCCTTTTCCCCATCTTTCCTCTAGTCTAACCCATTCGCTGTTTATATAATCGAAATCAACGACTTTTAGATTGTTTTCTTTATCAAACGCGCTTATGGCGTTCATGTTTTCCACCACGTCGTAAATCGTAGCCCCTGCCTTATAATCGGGAAGTTTTGGAATCTGCGCTTCGCCGTAACCAAATGCCATAGCCATCATAAACTCACCGTCTCTCGTCCAACGAATATACTCTATTCTACCCTCAGAGTCAGCAGAAACTACAATATCCATATTAGTGCCCAAGATTTCTCCCGAACCTCTCCAAACGTTCATGTCCGGCAAATCCAAATATTCGTAATCAATAACGTCGTACGCCAAAAAGTCCTTCATTGACATACCGTTGTTTGCTGCTTGCATAAAATGAATTTTTTGCGGATCGCTTGCCCCTACACGAGTAGCATATTCCTCTAAAGTATATCTTTTCCAAGCATACGGAAGAGTTTCATAATAGTCTAAAACCTCTTGCTCAGTATAACTTTCGTCAAAACTTTTAGACGGATTTTTCTCTCCGTGATAAACGTAACCGCCGTCGTAAATATACCATTGACCACAATTAAAATAACTGCTATTTGCATCTATCCTCTTATACATAGGAGGCATATAAATTACGTTATCTTTAATATGCACCGTAGCCTCTATATCTTCGTAAGTAGCTTGCGTTACACTCAAATTGATATTGCCGTTGAACGCATATAAGTTTTCAACCTTTTCTATTATCTCTTCTAAAGTATAGCGAGGTGCGGACGGATTAAACATATCCCTTGCGTTCTCATAATCAGGTGTGGGAACGTTACCAAGGTCAGCATCGCCGTAAGAGAAAGATATTGTTTGTATATTATACCCAGTTGAAATAAGATATTGTTCAACCTTTATAACCTTTCCGTCTTTTGCTGTTACTACTACTTTAAGGTCTTTATCAGCAATTTCACCAGTCCACTCGTTATCTCCAGTTTCCACATAATGGGTATCATAGATAATCTCATATCCGCCACCGAAAACCAAAAAGGAAATGAAATTATCTATATGGTTAGTTCCTGCGAAAGTTTCCGAGAAAAACTCATCCTTATCCGCCTTTGACCACGAGCCTTGAAGCGCATAGATAGTATCTCCCTCTAAAATCATATACATTGATTCGCCGTCGGGTTTTATGCCTCTCAAAACCTTATCCTTAACGTAAAAATAAACAGTTCCTCTTCCGTCGTAATCGTGCATAGTGATAGTAACCGAAAAGTCTTGACCGTTTTCAAAGAGTTTTAATTGATTATAGTTATCTAACACGTCGTCAAAAGTATACTCGTCGGGAGTTCCTGGATTGCTAGGTCCGTCTGAAGTTCCACCCTCAATAACGTTATCCTCGTCAATTTCGGGAATTTCACCTACGTTCGCCGTGCCATAAGAAAACGACACTTCTTGCACCACTTGTCCGTCCAAGTAAAGAGATATAAACTCGATAGAGGTAACCAAGCCGTCTGCGGTACTCACTACGATTTTCCCCTCTCCGTCGGCAATTTCTTCAGACTCCCACTTGCCCTCTTCAACGTAAGTAAAGGCAACGCCTTTAAGACTCATTATCTCTTCTACTTCCAAACCAGAATGAACGATAAAATTGATGAAAGCTGGGTTCTTTCCGCCAAACGCCAAATCAATATCCCACTTAAGCCAAGGATTGCCGTTATTAGTAACATTAGTAACGTACATAAAGTCGCCGTCACGAACCATAACAACCTTTTCTTCCTCTAAAATGTTTACCTTAGCCGCCTCGTCCTTAAAATCCATAGTTACGACAGTTTCTAAACTTGCACCGTTGAAATGCTTAAATAAAACGCTGAAGTTCACCCCGTCTTCTAAAACTGGCATAGCGTTGTAGTTTTCGATGATTTTATCAATCGAATAGAATCCACATTCGCAAACGCCTTCTTCAAACTGGTGTTCAGCCTTTTCAATAGCAACCTCGTGCTCGCAAGTATATTCCACCCAGTGATGAGTTCCGTCAAAAACGACGCTACCGATATGGTCGCCAAGCCCCGTTTTTTCGCTCTTAGTTTGCTCGCACTTGGAGCATTTATAATCAATTTTGCCCTCCAAAGCGCAAGTGCCCTCAACCGTTTGCGTAACAACCCAATCGTGCTCACAAGAAACCGTGCCACTAGGAGCGTCGTTACAAGCAGTGAAACCAACTACGGCGGTTGCTGCCAAAACGGTTGCAAAAACAAGTTTTAGTAATTTGTTCATAGTTTTCTCCTTTTGTAATTATAGTTAATTAATTATAACACAATAGTTTATATGTTGCAACTATAAAAGTATTAAAATGATACTAAAGTTTAATATCTGGAGGTTTTTTGAAATGAATATGAAAGAAGTCGGCGAAAGAATTAAAACTTTAAGAGAAAAGAAGTATATGAACAGAAACCAACTTGCTAATAACGCTGGCGTTTCTCCAACTTACATTTATCAACTGGAACGCGGAGAAAAAAGTCCCACGGTTGAATACTTAAATAATATTTGTTGGGGACTGGGAATAACGATTGAAGAGTTTTTTGCCACGGAAAAGAAAGACAACCCCATTTTCGATAAGTTAAGCGAACTCTCTCCACAACAAAAATGTTTGCTCAATAAATTTTTAAGTAGTTTATAACAAAAAAAAGAGCAGTCCTAAAAAGGATTGCTCTTTTTTATTTTATTTTTTCAAAAACTTTTTCATTAACTCTTCACCAGAAGGAATGGAAATTCCGCTATTTTTAGCGTTTTCCTCGTCGTAAGCAGTCGCACCACTTGAAAGACTTTCGTTGCTTCTATAAATAACGTAAGGAACGGGATCAGAACAATGCGTTTTTATAGCAATAGGGGTTGGGTGGTCAGGGGCAATCAACATTGAAAACTCTTCTCCGGCTGCCTTTAATCCCTCTGCAATAGTTTTCACTACGCCGTCAATCTGCTCAATCGAATAAATCTTATGCGCCAAATCGCCGTGATGTCCGCACTCGTCGGGTGCTTCCATGTGGATATAGACAAAGTCATTGTCATCTTTAAGTGCTTTTAACGCAGCCTCTGCCTTTCCGTTAAAATTAGTATCGTAATTGCCAGTTGCTCCTTCAACCTCGATAACCTTCATACCCGTTAGTTTACCTATTCCCTTTAGTAGGTCAACCGCAGAAATCATCGCGCCTTTAACGCCGTACCTTTCCTCAAAGCCTTGAAGAGCGGGTTTCGTTCCCTCTCCCCAGAACCACAAGGAGTTGGCGGGGGTTTTACCCTCTTTGATGCGTTTTAAGTTTATCGGGTGCTCCTTTAAGAGTTCGTAACTTTTCTTCATCATCAAAAGGTACTCGCTTGCCTCAACGCTCTTCGGGAGATAATCTTTCACCTTTCTTCCAGTAATATCGTGCGGAGGGGTGAGTTCTCCTATACTCTTGCCGTTATCAACGACCAAACAATGCCTATAACTTATGCCAGAATAAAGGGTATATTTATCGTTATCAAGGCTTTTCTTTAGAAACTCAATCAACTCTTTGGCTTCTTCGGTTGATATTTCGCCTGCGCTGTAATCAACCATAGTTTTATCTGCAAAATTTTGTTCGTTTGATAGGCAAACGAGATTTGCCCTTAAGGTTATATCGGTATCTTTGACGTCAATGCCGATAGACGCCGCCTCTAGTGGCGAACGCCCCGTATAGCACTCTTGTGGGTCGTAGCCTAAAACAGAAAGGTTAGCTACGTCACTGCCCGGCTTAAAGCCACAAGGTACGGTTTGACAAAGCCCCAATTCACCTTTAGTCGCAAGGCTGTCAATAAAAGGCTTATTTGCCACCATAAGTGGCGTTTTATTATCTAAAAAACTTTGGCGATAATCTGCCATTCCGTCGCCTAAAATCACAACGTATTTCATTGCACACTCCAGTCAATAGGCTGTTTGCCCATTTTTATTAAATATTCGTTAGTTTTCTTAAAATGCCCACACCCGAAAAATCCGTTATAAGCAGAAAGTGGACTTGGGTGTGCACACTCTAGAACTAAATGCTTATCTTTATCAATTAGTTTTGCCTTACTTCTTGCGTTTGCGCCCCAAAGCAAGAACACCACGCCAGATTTAAAAAGAGAAATCTTTTTTATAATGCTGTCGGTAAAAACTTCCCAACCGATATCACGATGCGAGTTAGCTTGCCGCGCACGGACGGTCAGCGCCGTATTGAGTAGCAGCACGCCGCCTTTGGCCCAGCTCTCCAGGCAACCGTGCTGCGGTGGTGCAATACCCAGATCATCGGCAATCTCCTGATAAATATTGACCAGCGACGGCGGTGCAGGCACACCGCGCTGGACCGAAAAAGCCCGCCCATGAGCCTGGCCCGGGCCATGATATGGATCCTGCCCCAGAATCACGGCACGCACATCGTGATAATCGGTATATTTGAGCGCGTTGAAAATATCATACATATCAGGGTAGACTGTGCAATGTGAGTACTCATACTTGAGCACTTTGCGAATTTTCTGATAATTCTCCCCGGCAAACTCATCCTTCAGGATATCGTCCCAGCTGTTATTCAGCACAACCATTCCCGCACCTCGCATCCGCTTCAACTCATCGACATTATATCAC
>JAFQLO010000052.1 GCA_017414525.1 Clostridia bacterium
CGCAATTAGCGCAACAGTGGTATTCGTTATATCGATAATAAAGATGTTTGCTACTAATACGCTAACTTTTGGTGGGGTGCAAGAACTCTTCGTTTCCTCAATAATCCTAATAGTAGCGGCAGTTCCCGAGGGGCTTCCAACTATCGTGGCGGTATCACTTGCGTTAAATATGATTAAACTTGCAAGCGAAAATGCGTTAATAAAAAAAATATCAGCAACGGAAACGGCGGGCGCAGTTAACGTTATATGCTCTGACAAAACTGGAACGCTCACCGAAAACAAAATGAAAGTAGTAAGCGTCTGTCAAAGCGGTTTTTGCTCTTCACCTGAAAAGGGGCTGAGCGAGGCGTTAAGGCAAAACTTCGTGTGCAATTCTACGGCAGATATAATAAAGATAAACGGAAAGAAAACTTTAAGAGGAAGTGGCACGGAATGCGCACTATTAAACGCTTACGAAAAAGAAACTGGAAAAATTGATTATAGAGAATATAGGAGTTTCTTTAAGGTCGTAGATAGAAAACCGTTCGATAGCGAAAGCAAGTTTATGACGACCACCATTCGCGACGGAGAGGGGTATAGAAAACTAGTTAAGGGTGCACCCGAAGTGATTTTAGATAAATGCTCGTTAACCATGGAGCAAAAGGGTAAACTAACCGAGCAGATGGAAACCTATCAAAGGCAAGCAAAGAGAGTTTTGTGCTTTGCCCACGAAGACTACGACGAAGAGGAAACGAATAAACTTGTTTACGACGGTTTCGTTGCGATTGCTGATCCGATAAGAAAAGAAGTTTATAAAGCGGTAAAAGACTGTAAGCGAGCAGGTATTAAAATCAAAATTTTAACGGGAGATAACAAGATTACCGCGTTTGCCGTCGCAAAAGAGTTGGGAATTGCAAAAGACGAAAGTCAAGTGGTATTAGCGTCTGAACTGGAATCGCTTGACGAACAATCCTTACGCCGCGCTCTTTCAAAGATAACCGTCGTTGCACGCAGTACGCCTCTTATTAAGTTAAAGATAGCAAAAACGCTTATGAGTATGGGAGAGGTGGTTGCAGTAACGGGTGACGGAATAAACGACGCCCCCGCTATAAAACAAGCAGACGTAGGCATTTGTATGGGAATAAGCGGCAGTGAAATTTCAAAAGAGGCGGCGGACGTGGTTCTTCTTGACGATAGTTTCGCCACCGTAGTTAAAACCATATCTTTTGGAAGAAACGTTTATAAAAACTTGCAGAGGTTTATTCTTTTTCAGTTATCTGTAAATCTTTCTGCCTTGCTGTTTATAACGGTGTGTGCAATAATGGGGTTGGAATCGCCTTTTAACACCTTCCAACTGCTCTGGATAAACGTTATAATGGACGGACCGCCCGCGCTGACTTTGGGTTTAGAGCAAGTTAATTCTGACCTTATGAAAAATAAACCTATAAAGAAAA
Source organism: Clostridia bacterium (assembly GCA_017414525.1). Taxonomy (GTDB): domain Bacteria; phylum Bacillota; class Clostridia; order Christensenellales; family Borkfalkiaceae; genus UBA1259. The sequence goes on from JAFQLO010000052.1 coordinate 1,434, forward strand.
CGGACGGATTAGTCAGCAAAAAAATGCTCGCTAGAATTTTAATAAACGGACTGATAGTAGGTGGAGCGTTGCTACTTCAATATACAACCAACTTTTTGTACGTTAAGACTGAAGAGATGAAGAGCACGATTTTTACGATGTTTATACTATTTCAACTCTTTAACGCCTTTAATTGCAGGGAACTGGGCGGGGAAAGCATCTTAAAAAGAATAGGCAAAAATAAAATTATGCTCTACACCTTTTTAGCCGTATTCGTTATTCACGTGTTTATAGTCGAAGTCTGCTACAAAGCGTTTGCAATTACTCCGCTAAGTTTTTTAGTGTGGATAAAAATTTTATTGACTTGCTCGTTAATCGTGGTCGTGTCAGAAGTATATAAATTGATATACCGAGTGCTAAAGCGAAAAGTAAAATCTTAAAATTTAATAACGTTAATAAATAAAATTTATTCGGGAGCGTAAACTAAAATATATGATTCAGATAAAGATTACTGATAAAGACTATAACGAAGAAAATTTGTTTTACGTTCAATCGTCACTTAGCGAATTTCTGCCAGTAGCTGGTTGCTCTATTTACACCCAAAAAGAAAACGGAAGATGCTCGCTCTTGATAAACTGTTCGGAGTGTTATGCGGATATAGTTAAAACGGAGGTTGCTGATAAGGTTTCTGAAGTGATAACGATAAAGTATAAATACGAATTCTTAAAGAAAAACTTAAAAGTAGGCGGTCTTTCGGAAATGGAAAAGGAAATTCTAATGACGAGTTTAATCGCTGCCGACCTAGAAGACGATAAGCGTTACGCTTTTGACCGAATAAAGATTTTTAAGGATATAACGGTTGACGGGATTTATAATTTTAGACTTAAACCGCTAGTAAAAAAATGGCAAGACGTTGCCTCGTATATTCCAACTTGCTTTCTAACAACCCAGTTAAAAGAATTTATTTTATATCTTTTAGAAAATAAAAAACGCAGGGTATACGTCGACGGTGGAAGGGTATACGATAGCCATTATAGGCGTCTTAAACGCAGCAGTCTACTTGGCGGAGAGGATATAAAGATAGTAAAGGAAGTACTACTAAGTAACTGTGGGGAAGTGGAGCTTAACGGAGAAATACCAAAAGACGACGAGTATTACTTAAAAGAATACTATTGCGATAAACTTCATTTTAGTAAAAGCAGTAACACAATGGATAAATATCTTAATTAAAAAGGTTGACAAAACGAAAAATATGCGTTAATATATATTTACTTAAATTTGCTATGTTGAAGGACAAGTAGCGGTTTTTGAGCGTTTTTAGAGAGTGGGCGGCGGTGAAATGCCTATAACGCGATATTCTAGTGAAACCACCTTCTTCGGCATGAGTTACCGCACTTTTAAGCGGATAAGAGAGGCTGGCTTGCCAGCAATTAAGGTGGAAACGCGGAAATTATTTCGTCCTTAAACTTCGGTTTAAGGACTTTTTTTATAGGAGGAACTTATGAAAATTACACTTAAAGACGGTTCTTTGTTAGAATTTGACGGTAAAGTGACCGTTGAGGAAGTAGCAAAACAGATTTCTGAAGGTTTATGGAGAAACGCAGTTTGCGGAAAGGTTAACGGTGAGCTCGTTGATTTGTCAACGCCTATTACCGAGGATAGTGAACTTCAAATTATTACGTTAAAGGATAAAGAGGGGCTTGACGTTTATCGTCACACCACTTCTCACGTGCTCGCTCAGGCGGTTAAAAATATTTTTCCGACCAGTAAACTTGCTACCGGACCGACTATTGAAAACGGTTTTTATTACGATATTGAATTTAAAACTCCTATCACTCAAAACGATTTGGCAAAAATCGAAAGTGAAATGAAGGATATTATAAAGAGCGACTTCCCGATTGAGCGTTTGGTTTATAATAAGAAAGATGCTGTTAAGATGTTTAAGGACTTCTCCGAGCCTTATAAAGTTGAACTTATAAACGATCTTCCCACCGGAAGCGTTATATCTTGCTATAAGCAGGGCGATTTTATCGACTTGTGTCGTGGACCGCATCTTCCTTCTACTGGTAAGATTAAAGCGTTTAAGTTAACTTCGGTTACCGGTGCTTACTGGAGAGGGGACGAGAAAAACAAGATGCTCACTAGAATATACGGAACTGCTTTTGCAAAGAAGAGTGAGATGGAAGAATACTTGACCGCTTTAGAAGAGGCTAAAAAGCGTGACCACAACAAACTTGGTAGGGAACTAGGCATCTTCCTAACCGAAGAGGTAGTTGGTCAAGGGTTACCTATTTTAGCACCTAAGGGGGCAAAAATCATGCAAATTCTTTCTCGTTTCGTTGAGGACGAAGAGGAAAGACGTGGCTTTATGATTACCAAAACACCTTATATGGCAAAGAACGATCTTTATCGTATTTCAGGTCACTGGGATCATTATAGAGATAAGATGTTTATTATCGGTGATGAAAATTCTCCCGAGGCACTCGCGCTTCGTCCTATGACATGTCCTTTCCAATATCAAGCATACTTAAATAAAGCTAGAAGTTATAAAGATCTTCCACTTCGCTACAACGAAACCTCAACGCTCTTTAGAAATGAGGCAAGTGGTGAAATGCACGGTCTTATTAGAGTTCGTCAGTTTACTCTTTCCGACGGTCACATCGTTTGTACTCCCGAGCAGATTGAAGAAGAGTTCAAGAGATGTCTAGAACTCAGCTATTACTTCCTTGATTGCTTAGGAATGAGAGAAGACGTAACGTTCCGTTTCTCAAAACGCGGTAAGGCTAACAAGGCAAAATATATCGATAACGATAAGGCTTGGAATGAAACCGAGGCGTTAATGAAGGTTATTCTCGACGATATCGGCATCGATTACGTTGAGGCTGACGACGAGGCTGCTTTCTACGGACCTAAACTTGACGTACAGGCTAGAAACGTTTATGGAAAGGAAGATACTATTATTACCATTCAGTTAGACTTTGCGGCAGCGCATAGCTTCGATATGACCTATATCGATGAAAACGGCGATAAGCAATATCCTTTCGTAATTCACAGAAGTTCAATCGGTTGTTACGAAAGAACGCTCGCGATGCTCATTGAAAAGTACGCTGGTGCATTTCCGCTTTGGATAAGCCCCGTTCAAGTAAAAGTGTTGTCTTTGACCGAAAGAACGGCAGATTATGCAAACGAACTCGTTGAAGAACTCAAAAAATACGGTCTCCGTGCAGAGGCTGATAATAGAAACGAAACTATCGGTTACAAGATTAGAGAGGCAACTTTAGAAAAAGTTCCTTATCAGTTCGTCGTTGGCGATAAAGAACTTGCGGATAGAACGGTTTCAGTATCTTCTAGAAAAGAAGGAAAACTTGGCGTTATGTCTATCGACGAAATTATCAAAAAACTCGTTGATGAAGACAGAGCAAGAAAAGCATAGTATAATAAGTAAGACCCTCTGGGAATTTTCCTAGAGGGTTTTTTATTACATAATTTTACAGATAAAGCAAGCGAAAGCGCACGATATAAAAGATGCGACAAGGGAAATTAATATAGGTGCTGTAAGTTTTTTAGTTTTAGCTCCTGCAAAGTATACCGCTGCAATATAAAAGACCGTTTCGCTACTTCCGTAAATTACCGATGCACACCTAGATAGATAACTATCAACACCGTATTTAGTGTATATTTCCGACAATATAGCAAGCGAACCACTTCCGGAAAAAGGCTTAATTAGCACGAGTTTCGTTAGTTCTGCGGGTATTCCCAAAAGTGAAAAAACGGGCTGTAAAAAAGTTGAAACGGCAGAGGATAAACCGCTTGCTTCAAATAGTTCCGTGAGGATAAAAATGCTTACTAGATAGGGAAAAACGCTTATTGCAAAAGGGATTGCAGATTTTGCACCCTCGGTAAACGCGTCGTACGGCTTGACCTTTTTTATAATGGAAAAAAGAAAAACTATTAAGAAAAGTATAGGAATGAAATATTTGCTCATGATTTTTTAATAAAAGTTTTTACTAGAATTACTCCGATTATCGTTGATAAAAAAGTTGCAAGAATTGTCGGAATAACGATATCGGAGGGTGAGGCAGAACCTAGACTTGCTCTTAAAGCTAGAACGGAAGTTGGAATAATTTGAACGCTAGTTGCGTTTATGACGAAAAACATAGCGATTGCGTATTCAGTATTTTTATGCTTTTCAAGTTCAGCTATTGCTTTAATCCCCATAGGCGTCGTAGCCCCGCTCATTCCCAAAGCGTTTGCGGAGATGTTTAATGAAATAAAACCTTTTGCACTTTCTGGAACTTTCCCAAACAGGAAATTATTGAGAGGGGATAATAGTTTGGCGAATTTATTAGACAGTTTCGTTTTTTCTAAAAGATTAAAAACGCCCATCCAAACGGCGTGTACTATTATCATTTTAGTTGCTAAAGAAAGTGCTTTTTCTCCGCCCGTTAAAAAGGCGGTCAACACTCCGTCGGGGTTAATAAATAGCAAAATTATCATTGAAATTGAACAAACTAGCGCAAAAATTACGTTCATAGGTAAACTTTATGCTGAATATTTGTTGAATATGCGAAAAAAATGTGGTAAAATATATAAATATAAACTTAAAGAGGTAACTGGAATTGAAAGATAAATTTTATTTGACTACGGCGATTGCGTATACTTCGGGCAAACCCCACATTGGAAACACTTACGAAGCAATTTTAGCAGATAGCGTTGCAAGGTTTAAGCGTTATCAGGGCTATGACGTATTCTTCCAAACGGGAACGGACGAGCACGGTCAAAAAATAGAAGAAAAGGCTCAAGCATCTGGAAAAACTCCAAAGGAGTTTGTTGACGGCGTTGCTGACGTTATTAAAAATATTTGGGATTTAGTTGGCGTTTCTTACGATAAATTTATAAGAACTACCGACGAATATCACGAAAAACAAGTTCAAAAAATATTCAAAAAACTTTACGAGCAAGGGGATATCTATAAAGGCTCTTACGAGGGGTGGTATTGCACGCCCTGCGAATCTTTCTGGACGGAGAGTCAATTAGTCGACGGAAAATGCCCGGATTGTGGTAGGGAAGTTAAGAAATCTTCTGAAGAAGCGTATTTCTTTAAGATGAGTAAATACGCTGATAGATTGATGCAATATTACGACGAGCACCCCGAATTTATTCTTCCAGTTTCAAGAAAGAACGAAATGGTCAATAACTTCTTAAAACCAGGTCTTCAAGATTTGTGCGTTTCAAGAAGTACGTTTAAGTGGGGTATTCCAGTTGACTTTGATCCAAAGCACGTTGTTTACGTATGGCTTGACGCGCTTACCAACTATATCACGGGAATAGGTTACGACGTTGACGGAAACAACGACGAGAAGTATAACAAGTTGTGGCCTGCGGACGTTCATATTATAGGTAAGGATATAATTAGATTCCACACTATTTACTGGCCTATTTTCCTTATGGCGTTAGGCGTTCCGTTACCTAAAAAAGTTTACGGTCACGGCTGGTTATTACAAGACGGCGGAAAGATGAGTAAGTCAAAGGGTAACGTAATTTACGCTGACGATTTAGTTAACTTCTTTGGAAGAGATGCCGTAAGATACTTCGTTCTTACTGCTATGCCGCAAGATAACGACGGACTCGTTTCTTGGGAAGCAGTTATTGAAACGGTAAACAGCGACCTCGCTAACGTTTACGGAAACTTGGTTAGCCGTACTATTGCTATGAGCAACAAGTATTTTGGCGGAGAAGTTTGTGACGGTAAAGTTTATGAAGAGGTTGATGCGGAACTTAAAAATGTGGTTAAGGCTACTCGCGATAAAGTTGCCGCTAAAATGGACGAGTATAAGATTGCCGACGCTATTGAAGAGATAATAAATCTTTTCAGAAGGGCAAACAAATATATTGACGAAACCATGCCTTGGGCACTTGCTAAAGACGAGAGCAAGAAAGACAGATTAAAAACAGTTCTCTATAACCTAACTGAAAGCATCGTTATCGGAACTTCACTTCTTAAGCCTTATCTTCCCGATACCGCTAATAAGGTTGCGGAAATGATAGGCGTAGAATTGAGAGAATACGAAGTTGCTGATAAGTTTGGGCTAATTGAAAAGATAAAAGTTACCGAAAAACCAGAAATATTGTTTGCTAGAATAGACGCTGAAAAGGTTATGGATAAGGTGAACGCTATGATTGAAGAAAGAAAAGAAAAAGTGGAAGTTAAGCCCGAAGAAAAGAAAGAAGAGAAAAAGCCTGATGTAAAACTTCATGACCATTCTGAAAAAGAACCGATTGAGATTGACGATTTTGCGAAAGTTCAATTAAAAATCGCATTAGTAACTGCTTGCGAAAAGGTGGAAAAGAGTAAAAAACTCTTAAAACTTACCGTTAAAGTAGGAGAGGAAACTAGAACGGTCGTTAGTGGAATTGCTCAGTTCTATTCACCCGAACAGCTTATCGGCAAAAAGCTCGCGATGATAACTAACCTTAAACCTTGCAAACTTTGCGGAATCGTTAGTGAAGGTATGATAGTTTGTGCGGAAGATAACGACGGTAATATCGCATATCTTACGCCCGAAAAGGATATCGCAGACGGGAGTCAGATTTTCTAATGTTTATCGATACGCATTGTCATCTTCACGATGAAAAACTAGTTGATACCGATGCGGTGGTAAAGGAATATTTGCGCGACGGAGTTGATATAGCGATAAATGCGGCGTGCTGTGCGCTTACTTCTGAAATGGGAAATGAACTCGCATGATAGTATCCGTCAGTATATTTTATGACTGGGTGTCACCCAAGCGATAGTAATGGATTTGACGATAAAGAGCTTGAAAGAATTTCCGCTCTTACTTCACATAAAAAGTGTGTTGCTATCGGCGAAATAGGGCTTGACTATTACTGGAAACCTTTTGATAAGGACAAGCAGAGGGAAACTTTTATTCGTCAGATAGAACTTGCAAACGATTCAAATCTGCCGTTTTGCATTCACAGCAGAGATGCAACGCTAGACACCTTGAATATCTTAAAAGATAATAAAAATAAACTCAAAAACGGCGCGGTTATGCATTGTTTTTCTGGGAGTAGAGAAACCGCGGAGGAAGTTTTAAAACTAGGTATTTATATATCTTTTGCAGGTCCGTTAACTTTTAAGAACGCAAGAAACACCGTTGAGGTTGCAAAATACGTTCCGCTTGATATGTGTTTGACGGAAACTGATAGTCCGTATCTTGCACCACACCCGCTTAGGGGAACGGTTAATTCACCGAAGAACGTTTCTATTATCGCTGCATTTTTGGCGCAGGTAAAAGAAATGGAAGTTGAGCGTTTGGCAGAACAAGTTATGCATAACGCTAAAACCTTATTTAAAAAATTATAAACAAAAAAATATAGTCGAAAAATTGCTTTCGACTATATTTTGATTGAGTATTGTCATTAGTGAATGGCAAAGGTAAAGAATTTATCTTTACGATATTATAATGTGGAATCATCTGCTTTTTATGTAAAAGCAGTAGAGGGAAATAATGGAAAAACCACTTAAAAATTTACTTCACGAACACGGATTCTCTTTAAAAAAGGCGTACGGACAAAACTTTTTAACTGATAGAAGTTTGCTTGACGAAATCGTTTCAAAAGCTGGCGTTACTAAAGACGACGTTGTTTTGGAAATCGGTTGCGGTGCGGGCGCACTTACGACGTCTTTGGCTAGAAAGGCAAAAAAAGTTTTGGGTTACGAGATTGACGTTAAACTTGAACCGGTACTAAAAGAAGTTTTGCAAGAATTTGATAACGTCACTGTCAATTTTTCCGACGTTATGAAAAATAAAATGTCCGATATAGAGAAGAAACTCGGAGAAAAGTATTTTCTCGTTGCAAACCTTCCGTATTATATTACCACGCCTATCGTTATGCGCTTTTTAGAAGAGGCTAAAAACATCAAAGGTATGATAATTATGGTGCAAGAGGAAGTTGCCCTTCGTTTTGCAGCAAAAGAGGGAACGGCTGATTACGGTGCGATTACCGTCGGAATAAATCTTCGTGGAAGTTCTGAAATAGTAATGAGAGTTCCTCGCGATAAGTTTACTCCACCGCCAAACGTAGATTCCGCAGTTGTTAAGATAACCGTTGATGAAGATAAGTTTAAGGCCGTTGATTTTCAAAAGGTTAGAAACGTCGTTAGAGTTGCTTTTTCTAGTAGAAGAAAGATGCTCGTTAATAACCTTATGAACGGTTTTAAGTTGCCGCGCGTGGCAGCGGAAGAGGCGCTTGATAGAGTGGGGATTGAAAAAACGGTAAGAGGAGAGGCTCTCTCTGCTGAAGATTTCGTTAAATTAACGGATGCGGTTTACGAGTGTTTAGAGGCGTAATATGGAAAGAAAAAAATTAGTTCTTGCGAGCGGAAATAAGCATAAAATAAAAGAGATAGCGGAAATGCTACCTGAATTTGAAGTGGTTGGTTATAAAGATTTAGGATTTGACTTTGAAATAGAGGAAAACGGAAAAACTTTTTACGACAATGCGCTTATTAAGGCTAAAACCGTTTGTGAACAATTAAAGTTGCCTTGCCTTGCAGACGATAGCGGAATTTGCGTTGACGCTCTTGGCGGTGCTCCGGGGATATATAGTGCTAGATATGCGGGTGACGGCGTTGACGAGCATAATAATGAACTGCTTCTTAAAAATTTAGAGGATAAAGAGAATAGAAAAGCAAAGTTTGTTTGTTGTATGGTTTACTATAATACCGACGGTGAAATCGTAACTGCAACTGGTGAAACTCACGGTGAAATTCTTTTTGCCCCACAAGGCGAAAACGGTTTTGGTTACGACCCTATTTTTTATAGTTACGACCTAAAAAAGTGTATGGGAGTAGCCTCTGCGGAAGAGAAAAATTCGGTTAGTCACAGATTTCGTGCGATAGAGGGTATTAAAAATAAGCTTAAGGCAAGGTAGAAAAATGATTGCAAAAAGAATTGATGATTTAATAGGTAGAACTCCGTTATTAGAGATTTTAAATATTGAGAAACAACTTAATCTTCGTGCAAAAATTTTAGTTAAACTTGAGTGCTTAAATCCCGCTGGTAGTATCAAAGATAGGGCTGCGTTATATATGATTAACGACGCTGAAGAAAAAGGGCTTATCAAGGCGGGCGCAACTATAATAGAACCGACGAGCGGTAATACGGGCATAGGTCTTGCGGCAATCGGTGCTAGCAGAGGTTATAAAGTTATTTTAACAATGCCTTCAACGATGAGTAAGGAAAGAGTAAACCTTTTAAAAGCTTACGGTGCGGAGGTCGTTTTGACTGACGGAACTAAAGGAATGAGAGGTGCAATTGAAGAGGCTGAAAGAATTAATAATGAAACAGAGAATTCTATAATACTTGGTCAGTTTACAAATCCTGCAAATATTAAAGCTCATTACGAAACTACTGGACCTGAAATATATGAGGATACTAACGGTTTGATTGATTACTTCGTTGCAGGTGTTGGAACTGGTGGAACGCTATCGGGAACTGCCAAGTTTTTAAAGGAAAAGTCTAAGAGTGTTAAAGTTATTGCCGTTGAGCCTAAATCTTCACCGATGTTATCGGCGGGCGTTTTTGGCTCTCATAAGATTCAAGGGATAGGCGCAAACTTCGTCCCCGAGAATTTTAAGAGGGAATACTGTGACGAGGTTTTATGCGTGTCTGACGAAGACGCGTACACTGCTACCAAACTGTTGGCTAGAAATGAGGGGGTGTTAGTAGGAATATCTTCTGGCGCAGCACTCTCCGCTGCTATAAATCTTGCAAAAAGAGAAAAGAATGACGGAAAGACTATCGTTGTGATTTTACCGGATACAGGGGATAGGTATCTTTCCACGGGAGTATTTGAATAAAAAAAAGCCACCCAATAGGGTGGCTTTAACTTTATTTGCCATTAAGCTCTTTCTACTTTGCCGCTCTTTAAGCATCTTGTGCAAACGTATTCTTTAGAAACGCTACCGTTTTCGTGCTTTACGCTTACTTTTTGAAGATTTGCTTCGTACAACTTAGGGGTTTTACGATTTGAGTGGCTAACCAAATTACCAGAAAGTTTACCTTTTCCGCAAACGCTACATACTCTACTCATATTATTCTATCCTCCGCATCGGTTATTATTTTATCATTTAACACATAATACTCTACCACAAAGTTGCATAAAAAGCAACAAAATAAAGGCGTGTTTAATAAAATTTTATTGTAAAAATTTTTCAGTGTTAGAAAAATTTTGAATAATTAAAGAGAAAGGGTTGCAAAATGTTTAGAAATATTGTAAAATGATTGTAATGTTTATAGTGAGGTAGGTATGTCTGTAAAAACTAATAACATATACGGCAAGATAATAATTTCTGACAAAACGATAGAAAGATATATCTCGCACGTTGCTATGGATTGTTATGGTATCGTGGAGTTTGCGTCCAAGAACCTATTTGACGCAATCGTTAGTTTTATTAAATTCGGTTCCGAAGTGAAAGGCGTTAAAGTCCGTTCGTTTGGGGACAGGGTTTTTATAGACGTGTCCGTTATCGTTAAATACGGCGTTTCTATAAAGGCTGTTGTTGAGGCACTAAAAGAATCAATCAAATATAAGGTTGAAAAATTCACCGGTATGTTGGTTGAGGGAATTAACGTCAACGTTATGGGCGTTAAGGAATAAACATAATAATAAAGAATTTGTTCTTGATATTCAGGAGTATATAAAATGCAGAAAACCATAAACGGAGCAATGCTCAAGTCAATGATTTTGACCGCGGCAAAGTTGCTTGAAGTAAATAGGGTTAGTATAGACGCACTTAACGTTTTCCCAGTTCCCGATGGTGACACTGGAACGAACATGTCGTTAACCTTCCAGTCGGCGGTTAAGGAACTCGTTAATTGTCAAAGTAATAAGGTAGCAATTATCGCAGAGGCTGTTTCAAAGGGTGCGCTTCGTGGCGCTCGTGGTAACTCTGGCGTTATTCTTTCTCAAGTATTAAGAGGGTTTTGTAACACTCTTAAAAAATCTGAAGAGATTGATACTAAACTTTTTGCACAAGCGTTAAAAGCTGGTGCTGAGGTGGCGTACGGTGCGGTTTCTAAACCTAAAGAGGGTACGATGCTAACCGTCGCAAGAATGGTCGCAGAACACGCTCAGTCGGTTAGAAGTAAGTGCAAAGACTTTGATTCTTTCCTTCCTGAATTAATTTCAGAGGGTAACAAGGCAGTAGAACTTACTCCGACGCTTCTTCCCGTGCTTAAAAAAGCAGGCGTTGTTGATGCTGGCGGAAAAGGTTTGATGTGTTTGTACGAAGGTATGCTTAAAGCCTTTAACGGCGAAAGCGTAAGTGAAGACGCGGTTCTTCCTCAGTCTAGCAGTGCAGAAACTCTGATGGAACACGCAGAGATAATGAGCCTCGGCAGTATCGAATTTGCATACTGCACAGAATTTTTTATTATAAACCTTAAGAAAAAAACTACTCTTGCAGACATCGAAAAACTCCGTGAAACGCTTATGACTATCGGTGATTGCGTAATAGTTATCGGTGACCTTGAGTTTGTTAAAGTTCACGTTCACACCAATCAGCCGGGTAGAGCGCTTTCAGAGGCGTTGGAACTCGGTGAACTTGATAAGTTAAAGATTGAAAATATGCTTGAGCAGAATCGTGCGCTTATTAAGAAGTACGAAGAGGAAAAGAAAGCCATGGGTATGATGGCTGTTTCTGCGGGTGACGGTATAACTGGAATATTTAAGGATCTTATGGTTGACGCTGTTATTGAAGGTGGTCAATCCATGAACCCCTCTGCAAACGATATCGCTAACGCAGTTGCAAGAATTAACGCAGATAACGTGTTCGTATTCCCGAACAATAAAAATATAATACTCGCAGCAGAGCAAGCAAAGGCGCTAGTTGAAAAGAAAAAAATTCACGTTATTCCCACAAAAGACGTTCCTCAAGGGTTTGCCGCAGCTTTGGCGTTTAACCCAGAACTATCTGTTGACGAGAACAAAACTAACATGATTCACGCCCTTGATACGGTTACCGTAGGTCAAGTTACTTATGCGGTAAGAAACACTAGGCTTTACGGCTTTGATTTGAAAGTTGGCGATATTATGGGGCTTGATAACAAAAAGATTCTATCTAAGGGTAACGACATAGGTCAAGTAACTTTAGATTTAATAGAGAAGTTGCGTAGTGACGAGGAGATTATCACTCTTTATTACGGGCAGGAAGTCAAGGAAGAAGACGCGATTAAACTCCAACAAGAAATTATGGAACGCTATCCTGATTGCGACGTTGATGTTCATTACGGCGGTCAACCTATCTACTACTATTATATTGCTTTAGAATAAAACTCGGGGAAAGAGAAATCTTTCCCTTTTTTGTAATAATGGAACTCACTAAAATACGCGGAATTAACGAAAAACGCGAGCAAGAACTTAATAAATTAGGGATTTTTAATACCGCAGATTTGGTGCGGTACTTTCCTCGTGCCTATCTTGATATGCGTGAAAAGCAATTACTTAAGTTTGCTTACCATAACGACGTGGTTTTAACAGCGGGTAAAATTCTTTCACTTCCACCGACTTCTTATTATAGAAGAGGTGGTGTGGTGAAGGCGCTTTGTGAGCAAGAGGGGTTTATTTTTTCCGTAGTGTGGTTTAATCAGCCTTACGTAGCGTCTAAACTAAAAGTTGGTGAAGAATATCTTTTTTACGGGCGTGTTAGGAAAGAGGATTTTGCTGCAAGCCTAGTTAATCCTTCTTTTGAACTTTGTGATAAAGCGTTTAGGTTAAAAGGGATAGTCCCTCAATATACGGTTAAAGGCTCTCTTAATCAAAAGGTCGTGAGAGATGCGGTTAGACTTGCCGTTGACGTTGAAAAACCAAAGAGCATTCTCCCGTCTCATTTGCAACTAAAATATCAACTTTCGGACTTGTATTCTGCTTATCGTGAAGTGCATAATCCGTCTAGTTTCGAAAGGGAAAAAGACGCTGCGGATAGGGTTGCCGTCGAGGAGTATTTTGCACTTATTTCTGCTTTTAAGTTCATTAAGGGAGGAAGGGAGCAAGTACGAATTAATAAGTATAATTGCACCGCCAAAGAACTTTTAGAGTTTATCGCGCTTAGATTTCCTTTTGAATTTACTGAGGGGCAAAAAACTGCCGTCAATGAGATCTTTGCAGATATGACTAGCGGAAAAGTTATGAATAGGCTACTTCAAGGTGACGTTGGTAGTGGCAAAACTGCCGTTGGTCTTGCCGCTATGTTTATTGCCGTTAAAAGTGGTTATCAAGCTGTTATGCTTGCGCCAACGGAAGTGTTAGCAAGACAAAATTATTACGCGGTCAAAAAAGCTTTTCCAGATTATAACGTTGAACTCATTACTGGTTCAAATACGGCTAAAGAAAAGAAAGAGATAAAGAAAGCGGTTGCTGACGGTTTTATAAATATTTTAGTCGGAACTCACGCAGTTTTGCAAGACGACTTAACGTTTAAGAAACTTGCGATATGCGTCTGTGACGAACAGCAGCGTTTTGGAGTTGCCCAGAGAAGTAGCCTTTTGGGAAAGGGGGTTGCGCCTGACGTTTTGGTTATGAGTGCAACGCCGATACCTAGAACGCTCGCACTTATTTTTTACGGCGACCTTGATATAACGACTATTAAGGATAAACCGAAGTCAAGAATAGACATTCAGACGAATATCGTTCCGTCTACAAAGTACGACGATATGTTAGGCTTTATTAGGCGAGAAATAAAAGAAGGTAGACAGGCGTATTTAGTTTGTCCTAAAATAGAGGGTGACGAGGAAGGCTCTGTTATAAGTGCTACAGAACTTTATGAGCAGGTAAAATCTAAGCTTTTTGACGTTAAAATCGGGCTTTTGCACGGTAGGATGAAAGATAAGGAAAAGAATGCCGTGATGCAAGATTTTAAGGATAAGCGCGTGGAGTTGCTCGTTGCAACTACCGTTATAGAAGTTGGCGTTGACGTTCCCGATGCAACCGTTATGGTTATTTATAACGCTGAAAGATTTGGACTTTCTCAATTGCATCAGTTGAGAGGTCGAGTAGGAAGATCGGATAAAAAAAGCTATTGTTTCTTGCTTACTTCTGTTGAGGGAGGTCAAGGTCTTGAAAGATTAAAAGTTATCAAAGACAATTCAGATGGCTTTAAGATATCCGAGTTTGATTATAAAATGAGGGGTGGCGGAGATTTCCTTGGTGATAGGCAAAGTGGAAAATTTATCAGTGATTTGGGCGCACTAAATTACACTACCGATTCTATTTTCTTGGCTAAAAAAATTAGTGACGAGGCGTTTGAGTCTGGCATGAACGTTGATGAAATTAGAAAAGTGGCAATAGAAAAATATCAAAAACTAAAAGATATAACGTTAAACTAAAAAAGGTTGGCAGTAGCCAACCTTTTAAATATATAATGGTAAAAAGCAATTAATTTGCTGCACTTCTTTTGACTTTTCTATAAATCGTCCAGAATACAACGAGTGCTTGAAGGGGAATCCCGATTAGAAAGATTTCCCAAAGCGTGGAGGGTGGTGAAATTAGATAAGTGTTTAAAACGAGGTATACGGTTAACGCCATAGTCCAAATCAAAAACGAAACGAAAATGGGCGTAAGAACACGCTTTTTCCACACGGCGGAAAAGACGACTAAAATTATAAAAGAAACCGGCATGGCGTAAATAAAGAACAGCCAAGTGTTTTTTATGCCAGGGAAAATAATATCTAAAAAAGCATAACAAACGACTGCAACGAGCCAAGCAATACCTACCGAACATAGGGCGATTACCGTTTGCCTTATTTTAGTAAAAGGTTGCGCTTTGTACTTTTTAGGAGTTTTTGGGGGCGCTATAAGAGTATCGATAGTGACGCCGTAAAAATCTGCGATTTGTTTAAGGACGTATAGGTCAGGGAAGGATTCTCCGCGCTCCCATTTTGACACGGCTTTATCTGAATAGTTGAGCTTTTCTGCGAGTTCGGCTTGCGTTAAATTAAGCGCTTTTCTGTATTGTATTAAATTTTGAGCTAAATTTTCTTTAATATCCATATTACTATTTTATCATATTTAATTGCGTAAAATCAAGTAATTTATAGCCAAAAACTTAAAACTCTACAGTTGGTAGAGGGGTGAAAAATTAACTCTACTACAAAATTTTTAATCGTAGATTAAAGGAAAGTATATTTGCTTGTATTTTTTGAAAAAATGATGTAACCTAAAATTGATAAAAGGAGGAGCGTTATGAAAATTGCTATTTCTGCTGAAACTACTATTGATTTAACTAAGGAACTCATCGAAGAGTTTGATATAAAAATCGTGCCTTTTTCCATTCAGCTTGGGGAAAAAAGCGTGTTTGACGGAGAAATAACCACGGACGATATTATTTCTTTCGTTAACGAAACTGGGGAACTTGCTAAAACAAGTGCGGTAAACGAATATGCTTACACCGAGCATTTTTCAAAAATTTTAGAAAACTATGACGCAATAGTTCATTTTTCTTTATCGTCAAAAATGAGCCTAGCTTGTACGAATGCTATAAATGCCGCAAAACAGTTTAAGAACGTTTTCGTCGTTGATACCTTATCCCTTTCGACGGGTATAGCACTTTTGGCTCTTTACGCAAAAAGACTTGCAGATAACGGAGATGACGCGCAAACTATTTATGAAAAATGTATCAAGCGCGTGCCCAGCGTTCAGGCTAGTTTTGAACTTAAAAGATTAGATTATCTTCATAAAGGTGGGCGTTGCAGTAGCTTGACTTATTTTGGTGCGAACCTACTAAAGATTCGTCCGCAGATCGTCGTTAAAGATGGTAAAATGGTTACTGGTAAAAAGTACCGTGGCAACTTTAACCATATTGTGAAGAATTATTGCAGAGACGTTTTGGAAGAGTATAACACTCCAGATTTGACAGAAGCGTTTTTAACGTATACTACTGCTGATGAAGAAGTGTTAGAAACGGCAAAGAACGCACTTGTTGAAAGAGGGTTTAAGAGAATTCACGTAACTAGAGCTGGCGGAACGATTACTAGCCACTGTGGCGAAGATTGCTTGGGAATCCTTTATATTAACGACGGAAATAACAAATGATGTTAAAGGCACAACCTCTAGTTGTGTCTTTATTTTCTATAACCTTCAATATGAATAAACCGTATTTTGCGATAGGAATAGAAGTCAAGAGGCACGTTTTTTGCGTCTCTCGTGTTTGAGCAAATAAAGATTCTTCCGTCACGTATTTGTGTGACGACCATAGCGTGGTAAAAGTCGTTGTCACTTCTTCCTAGTTGAACTACGTCACCGATAGAAACGGATTGCTTGTTTGAAAGTGTGGCGAATGGACCAACGCTTTTATTGTTAGTTAAGAACGTGAATAGTTGATTAACTCCAGTCCAAGCAGGGGATCTGTCGTTTACCGAATTGTAATACCACCCCAGAGGAGAATAATTCATTACTTTACAGCCTGCGAAGATAGATTGAGAAACGAAGTTGGTGCAGTTTCCACCTAGATTATCAAAGTTATAATAGTTAGGATTTCTTGTGAGTGCGTATTTAAGCGCGTAACTAACAGCGCTTTCTCTATCGTATGTAAATATGTTCATGTCGTATTATATGATTTTAGTTAATCTTTGGTTCGAATATGAAATTATTCACAAATTTTTGCATAAACGCAATAAAAATTCGCAAATTTTTTACTTTTAGTAAAAAGGATTGACAATATTTTATAAAAGAATTATAATAAATCAAAACAATGTCAAATATTTGACAAAAGGAGAAACAAAATGAAGAAATTTTTAACACTTATCGTTGCTTGCTTGATGGCAGTAACTTGCTTGTTCAGCCTTACCGCTTGCGGTGGCAAAGAACTTATCGTTTACACTGAATCTGGTTTCGCTCCTTGGGAATACACTAAGGACGGTTCAACCGAAGTTGTCGGCGTAGACATGGAAATTGCAAAATACATTGCAAATAAATATGGTTATACTCTCCGTATAGTTGACGGAAAGTTTGACACTATCGTTGCTGGTATCGCAGAAGATAACGCACTCGGTATTGCAGGAATCTCTTGGTCTCCCGATAGAGCAGAAGCTGTAGAATATTCAGATTTCTACTGGGGCGATGCAGTTCAAACTGTCGTTTATTTGAAAGAAAGCAATCCTACTTTAGAAGAAGGCGTGTTCCTAGCATCAAACTTTAACGGTAAAAAAGTTGTTTGCCAAACTGGAACTACCAGTCAGTTGACCATTACTGCTAATAAAGAAGCTTGGGGCGTTACCACTGCTGACTTTGCACAAGTATTACAAGCTCTCGAAGAAGTTAAAACCGATGCAGAAAAAGATACTTACCTCATCGTTGACTCTCAAGTTGCAGCTCAACTCGTTGAAGAAAATCCAGCATGTGCTTGTGCTATGATTGAAGGTGTAGAAGCAGAATCTTACGGTATCGTTGCTAAAAAGGGAAACACCGAACTTATCGGTAAGGTTAACGAAGCACTTAAAGAACTTTTGGAAGAAGATGAAAATGGTGTGAACCAGATTGAAAAATGGTTTGAACAACATTCAATAGCTTCTGAAGAATAATAAAGATTTTATCAAAAGAGCCGAAGTTAATTCGACTCTTTTGAGTATTTAGAGAGACTATGTTTGATTTGTTTTACAAGTGTTTTATAGAAGCTGATAGGTATAATATGTACCTTGAGGGTCTATTGAACACGGTTATTATTGCTATTGGTGCTTGCTTATTAGGCGTTATAATAGGCGTTATAGTTACTTGTATAAGAATAGTTCCAAAGACGAATATTTTCGTCAAAATACTTGATAAAATAGCGCAATTATACGTTACGATCATCAGGGGAACGCCTGTTGTTTTGCAACTTTTCATAAGCTATTTCGTATTGTTGGTTAGTATTAAATTCGTCGCTGACGGCTTGATCGTTGCTATCGTTACTTTTGGTATTAACAGCGGTGCGTATATGGCGGAGATATTAAGGGGCGGAATTTTGGCGGTTGATTCTGGACAGATGGAGGCAGGAAGAAGTTTGGGCTTAACTTGGTTTCAAACTTTTTCAAAGATAATTCTTCCCCAAGCGTTAAAGAGTGCTATCCCTACGATGTTTAACGAGTTTATAACTCTTATTAAGGAAACTTCAGTTGCTGGATACGTTGGTATCAAAGAATTAACTAAAGTTCAATCTTTCGTTACCATTCAAACAATGGAGATATTTATGCCGCTTATTATTATTGCGGTTATGTATCTCATCATAGTTTTAGGGCTGCAATATATTCAAAAAAGAATTGAAAGGAGGTTGACGAAAGGTGACAGACGCTAACGTTAAAAACAACGAAAACGCGATCGTTCGCGTTAGAGACCTCCATAAATCTTTTGGTAAAGTAGACGTGTTGAAGGGTATCGACTGCGATATTGCAAAGGGTGAAAAAGTAGTTATAATCGGACCGTCGGGTAGTGGTAAATCAACTTTTTTGCGCTGCCTTAATCTTTTGGAACAGCCCACTAAAGGGGAAGTTTGGTTTGGTGAAAATATTTTAACTCCCATTGACCCTTATATGCACCCTCAAATCATAAGGCTTTCCAAAGTTTATAAAAATCTTTTGAAAAAATCAAAGGTTGAAACTCCTGATCTTTCGGAAGAAGTGATTGACGGTGCGGTCATAAAGATTATAAAAGAGGATAATCTTTTAGAAAAAGAAAAGTCTGGTGCTTTTAAGAAAGCAATTAAAAGGCTTTACGCTGAAAAGATTATGAACGTAAACCTTGCTAGGCAGAAAGTTGGAATGGTTTTTCAACACTTTAATCTTTTTAACAACTTAACGGTTATGGAGAATCTTACTCTTGCACCAGTAAAATTAAAGTTAAAAACTAAGGCAGAGGCAGAAGAAAGAGCAAGAACTTTGCTTAAAAGAATAGGGCTTGAAGAAAAGGCTAACGTTTATCCGTCAACTTTATCGGGCGGGCAAAAGCAGAGAATTGCAATAGTTCGTTCACTTGCTATGGATCCTGACGTAATGCTTTTCGACGAACCGACTTCTGCGCTTGATCCAGAAATGGTTGGTGAAGTTTTAGAGCTTATGAAAGACCTTGCATCTGATGGAATGACTATGGTGGTCGTAACTCACGAAATGGGCTTTGCAAAAGAAGTTGCTTCTCGCGTTATTTTCGTTGACGAGGGAAAAATTAAAGAAGAGGCTGACCCTAAAGAATTCTTTAATAATCCTAAAGACGAACGATTGAAAGAGTTTTTATCAAAAGTATTATAACTTCAATTTTTGTTGAGGTTTAGTTGAGAATATTTTGAAATCCTTTCTGTATAATTTTATGCAGGGAGGATTTTTTCGTGCAAAAGAAGATTGTAAAAAAGGGTAAAGGTTGGTTTAGAGCGTTAAAGCAAATAATGAGGATAAGGTATAAGCGACCAGAATTCAAGTTCTTAGGTGAGGAGTTTGATAAAGGCTGTATTATATTAAGCAATCACGAGGGAACTGATGCTCCTATGTCGCTAGAGATGTATCTCGATAAAAACCTAAGGTTTTGGGGTGCGTATGAAATGAACTCGGGACTAGTGAAAATGTATAAATATCAATCGCGCGTTTATTTTCACGAAAAGAAGCATTGGAACTTGTTTTTGGCACGCTTATTTTGCCTTATTGCTAGCCCACTTACCAACTTGTTTTATAAAGGTTTAAATCTTATTTCTACTTATAAAGACGCTGGGTTTTATAAAACTGTAAGGGAAAGCTTTGAGGCTATATCTAAAGGTGAAAATATAGTAATTTTTCCTGAGGATTCCGAGGAGGGCTATCTTAACGAATTAAAAGGCTTTTTCGGCGGGTTCGTTGTGCTTGCGGAGTATTGCGCTAAAAAGGGCGTTGACGTGCCGATAGTAGTTTCTTATTTTGTAAAAGAAGCGGGTGTGTATGCGTTTGATTCTCCCGTAAAATATTCAGAACTTATAGAAAGATATAAGACTAAAGACGAGGTGATAAAAGTTCTTTTATTGCGTTGTAACGAACTTGGGAAAACCGAGAGACAATCAAATAAAAAAGATTTAGATAATAATGATCAAAAGGAACTTAAAAAAGTTGTATAATAACTTGCCTTTTAAAATGCAATTTAGTATAATAACAACCGTAACGACTGCGGTTGTTTTTCTTTTAAAACGAAGGATATAGTTGATAGAGGCATATATGAAAAATAAAAAATTATCGTTTGAAATCAAGAGATATTCGTTTATGATTCTCGGGTGTTTATCGTATGCGTTAAGCTTAAAAGCCTTTCTAGAACCAAACGGAATAACTGGCGGTGGGGTGAGCGGTGCGGCGTCACTTATTCACCTTTTGTGGGATTTGCCAACTGGTGTTTTTATTGCGGCTATAAACGTGCCGATTCTCATAATGGGATTTAAGAAAATGGGGTGGCAGTTTATTTTGCGCTGTCTTATAACGACGGCAACGCTCAGTTTGGCTACTGAATTTTGGCAGTGGGTATTGCCAGAAAAAGAAATTTTACTTGAAACGATTACCGCTGACGGCGTACTTGCTGCTCTTTACGGCGGTATTTTGCAGGGCGTTGGCATAGGTCTTTTTATTAAGTACGAAACCTCAAGTGGTGGAACGGAACTTCTTGGAAGATTAACCCACGGAATACTTCCTTTTGGAACGATTGCAACGCACGTTGCGCTCTTTGATGGAGCGGTTGTGGTAATAGGTGCGTTGGCACTTACTCGTTTGGAGAATATTTTGTTTGCGCTTATATTGATATTCGTAAGCGCAAAGGTTAGCGACCTCGTGGTAATGGGCTTTGCAAAAGCAAAAATGTGTTACATAATTACCGAAAAAGGCGAAGAGATTGCCGACTTCCTCGTTCATCATAGTCCGCGCGGTGTGACGCTTGTTAACGGCGAGGGAATGTATACGAAAACGCCTAAAAACGTTTTGCTTACTTGTATTAAAAATAGCCAAATTACCGCACTTAAAGGCATGGTGAAGCAACTTGATGAAAACGCGTTCGTTATAGTTTGCGACGCTAACGAAGTGTACGGAAAAGGGTTTAATAGAATATAATAAGACTGGCGCTTTTTAGCGCCATTTTTATTTGATTTGCTAAAAAACAATTTTGGTATAAATTGTTTAATAATATATACGGAAAAATATTGAAATATACTTGAAAATACTATTCAATTGTGTTAGAATATATAGGTAAAAAATATACGATGGCATAGGTGTCGCTTTTAGGTATCTACGCCGCGAAAAAATAAGGAGTGTTTATGTACAAGATTGTTGACAAAAAAGTGCTAAATCCTACTGTAACCCGTATCGACGTTTATGCGCCTTTCGTTGCAAAGAAAGCGCAAGCTGGTCAGTTCGTTATCGTAAGAGCAACTGAAGACGGGGAAAGAATTCCTTTGACTGTTGCCGATTACGACAGAGAGAAGGGAACCGTTGCCGTTATTTTCCAGATAGTCGGTGCAACTACTTACACGCTTAACCAGTTAGAGGTTGGCGATAGCGTTGCTGACTTCGTTGGCCCGCTTGGAAATGCAACCCACACGGAAGGACTTAAAAAAGTTGCCGTTGTCGGTGGTGGTGTTGGCTGTGCTATTGCATATCCAGTTGCTAAAAAATTGCACGAACAAGGCTGTGAAGTCCATTCTATCGTTGGTTTTAGATGCAAAGATTTGGTTATTCTTGAAGACGAATTTAAAGCTGTAAGCGATAAGTACGTTTTGATGAGTGACGACGGAACTGCCAGAACTAAAGGTTTGGTTACCGACGCGCTTAAAAACCTTATCGAAAGTGGCGAGCAGTACGACGAAGTTATTGCAATCGGCCCAGTTATAATGATGAAGTTCGTATGCAAACTTACCAAAGAGTACGGTGTTAAAACAATCGTTAGTATGAACCCGATTATGATCGACGGAACTGGAATGTGCGGCGGTTGCAGATTAACCGTTGGTGGGCAGACTAAGTTCGCTTGTGTTGACGGTCCTGAGTTTGACGGTCACGAAGTTGATTTTGACGAAGCTATGAAAAGAGGCGCAAGTTATAAAGAGTGGGAAAGACACAAGTATGAAGAAACTTGCAATCTTTTTAAGAAGGAGGTTAAATAATTATGCCTAATATGTCGTTAAAGAAAAATCCGATGCCTCATCAAGACGCGGACGTTAGAAATAAAAACTTTGAAGAAGTAGCACTTGGCTATACTGCTGAACAGGCTGTTGACGAGGCTGAAAGATGCCTTAACTGTAAGAACAAACCTTGCGTAAACGGTTGTCCCGTTATGGTTCACATTCCTGAATTTATTGCAAAAATTAGGGAAAAAGATTTTGAGGGCGCTTATCAAGTTATCTCTCAATCTTCATCTCTTCCCGCAGTTTGCGGTAGAGTATGTCCCCAAGAATCTCAGTGTGAAAAATACTGCATTAGAGGAATTAAGGGCGAGCCCGTTGGTATCGGTAGATTAGAGAGATTCGTTGCAGACTATCACAACGCTAACTGCAAAGAAAAACCTGCTAAACCCGTATCAAATGGAATTAAGGTTGCAGTTGTTGGCTCTGGTCCTTCTGGTCTTACTTGTGCGGGGGATCTTGCTAAGAAAGGTTATGAAGTAACCGTTTTTGAAGCATTCCACTTGGCTGGCGGTGTTTTGGTATACGGTATTCCTGAATTTAGACTTCCTAAGACTATCGTTCAAAAAGAAATCGACACTCTTAAAGATTTAGGTGTTAAGATTGAAACTAATATGGTTATCGGTAAGGTTATCTCTATTGAAGAACTTATCGAAGAATACGGATTTAAGGCTGTGTTCGTAGGCTCTGGCGCAGGTCTTCCTAAATTTATGAATATCCCTGGTGAAAACCTTAATGGCGTTTTCTCTGCTAACGAATTCTTAACTCGTATCAACCTTATGAAGGCTTATAAACCCGATGCAACCACTCCTATTAAACGTGGAACGAAAGTAGTCGTAGTTGGTGGCGGCAACGTTGCTATGGA
>JAFQLO010000053.1 GCA_017414525.1 Clostridia bacterium
AGCACGACGGACACCCGGCAAAACGCACTTTCCAAGCAATAAGGATTGAAGTGAATGGGGAGCTTGAAGGACTTTACGATACGGTGCTTTCGATGGCTAGGGCACTAAAAAAAGGCGGCAGGATTGCAATATTAACCTTCCATTCTTTAGAGGATAGAATAGTTAAGAGGGCGTTCAAGGAACTTGAATGTGATTGCATCTGCGATAAGAGTTTGCCAGTATGTGTGTGCGGAAAGAAAAAAGAGATTGAGATAATCACTAAGCACCCGATAACGGCAACTGAAAATGAATTAGAAATTAACGGCAGAGCAAAGAGTGCAAAACTCAGAGTGGCCGAAAAGATTTAAGAAAAAAGGGAGAATTTATTATGGTAACAACTAGACGTTCAACAAATGTTTCTAACAGTGTTTTTGAACAACGCACGACCGGTGGCGTAGACGTATTGGAAAGACCTGCGCCCGTAGCAGCAGGAGAGGTCGCTGCAAAAGTTGATTTTTCCGAGGCTCAAACTCAGGAAGCTAAGGAAAGACGTAAAAACCTTGATAGACTCCTTAATTACGATAGATTTTCCGAGTCTATGGTTGCTTCTGCGCCCGCAGAAACCATAGTGAAGGAAAGACCAGCGGTTAGAGAGGAGATAAAAGTAGAAAACAAATCTACGGCTCTTTCTGAGGAGGATATAAGACCGACCTCAACGACCATGCAGTTTGGAGAGGATATCGACGGTATCCGCGAAGAGATGAAAGCGCAAGCGGTAGAGGAGAACGTGTCTTATAAACTTAACGGTAAAGGCAAGTTTGCAATCGTTTTATATTCTTTGGTTGTAACCGTAATCTTAGCGCTTATCGTTATGAACACCGGTATGCTTTCAAGACTTTCTAATGCAAACCAAGCAAAAGCGCAAGAGCTCAACGCTGTCGTAGCAGAATATAATACGCTTATGTCTGAAGTTGATAGCATTTCTACCAGCGAACATATTGCAAACGTTGCTGAAAATCAGTTTGGCATGGTTAAAGGTAATTAAACTTAAGTCAATCGAATACATTTATTAACGTACGAGTAGTGCTAAATAAAGTGTAGGAGATAACTAAAATTAAAAATCAATATTCATTTACGATTTTACGAAAGAGGTTATTCGCAATAATAATTGCGGTAGCCTTTTTGTTTTTATGTGTAATAGGCAGACTTTTTTACGTTCAAGTGATTTGGGGTGAGGAACTCCAAGAAAAAGCAATAGACCAGTGGACTAGAGAAATTCCAATAGTAGCGACTAGAGGCAAAATCGTGGACGCTAACGGAGTGGTTTTGGCTGACAACGACGATACTTATACCGTTTTCGTTAGGAAAAAGGCGGTAAAAGACTTAAAACTGCTTGCTAAGCAATTATCGGAAGTGCTAGAACTTGATGAGCAATTTGTTTACAATAGGTTAACTACGACTGTGTCAAGTGAAATAACCGTAAAAAAACAAGTTGAGAAAGAGCGGATTTCAGAACTTCTTGAAAAAAATTTAGAAGGAGTTTATTATTCTCGTGATAATTCAAGAATATATCCTTATAATTACTTGCTCTCTAACTTACTTGGTTTTACTTCTACTGACGGAAAAGGTCAATCTGGCTTAGAACTTTATTACGATAAGTATTTAAGTGGAATTAACGGCGAAATTCTATATGAAACTGACATAGTTGGAGTGGAAATAGGCGCAGGAAAAGCGACTTATATTCCCGCGACGGACGGACTAAACCTAAAACTTACGATAGATTATGACGTTCAGCAGTTATGTGAAACGGCTATGGAAGAGGCGATGCAAATTCACACGCCGAAAAGCGCGCAGATAATTGTAATGGACCCTTCTACGGGTGCGATACGAGGGATTTGCAGTAAGCCGTCGTTTAATCTTAACGAAATTCCAAGAGATGATTTGGCGAGTCTTAACGCGCTTTCAAGAAACGGCTTAATTTGTGATATTTACGAACCAGGCTCAACGTTTAAGATATTGACTGCCGCAGCTAATATTGAGGAATATTTGAGCGGAAATCCAAAAGCATTTTCAATAAATCACGTTTATTCTTCTTCGCGATATAGATATATTGACGGGCAAAAGGTGAAATGTTGGAGTGATCATAAAAACGGAAAACACTCAGCGTTAACTCTTCAAGGTGGATTAAATAATAGTTGCAACCCGATATTTGTGGATATTGCGATGTCGCTTGGAAAAGAAACTATGTATAAGTATATAGAGCAGTTTAATTATGGCAAAGTTACTGGTGTGGATTTTAGCGGCGAAGCGCAAGGAATGATTTTACCGGTGTCAGCCGTGCAAAACGTAGATCTCGCCAGAATCTCGTTTGGTCAAACGATAGCTTGCACTGGTATTCAACTCGCTGCCGCGACGTGTGCCGCTATAAACGGCGGTTGCTATTATACGCCGTATGTTGTAAGCGAAATTTATTCTGGTGAAAACGTTCTGGTTGAAAAAATACAACCTCAGTTAAAGCGCAGGGTGGTGAGCGAAAAAAC
>JAFQLO010000004.1 GCA_017414525.1 Clostridia bacterium
AATCACGGCAGATACTATAACTCCCTTATCCGCATCGGTGATAATTCCCATGCTAGTCGCGCCCTTCAAATAGAACTTGTCGTTCTCGCCGTCCTCGTCAGTATCCTCAGCGGTTATTGACTTAGTAACGTCCATAGCTTTAACGTAAGACGCACCAGTTGAAGAACTATCCGCATAGAAGAGCGTTGACGTGCCGTTTATTTTTATAATTTCAGGAGCATACCAAGTTGAAGAAACGGTGCCTTCACTTACGATTACTTCCTTTGCGTCAGGGTTTCCAAGCGCTTTTCTAGCAACTGCATTTTCACTGGTCAAATAATAAACGAACTTTTCGCCCTCACCCTCTCTGATATCGAGGACTTTTGACAAGTTTGCGATTGTTGCAACGACGGTCTTAGCAGTCTTGTCATCACCGATTAAGGTTGACTTATAAAGCTTTCCGTCGGCGTAAGAATAAACTTCTTCCAAAGAAACGATATAGTTTGAGTCACTAACGTAATCTGCGTTTTTAATTTCCACACCCTTTTTGTTAGCGAGGATATTTTTTAACGAATCACCGAAAGTCTTAGAAGTTGCGGTTGCGCTAACGGTGGTTTCCGTATAGAACGCATATTCTTTAGCAAGAGTAATAGCGTAAACGTAACCGGTTTTGCTTCCGATAAGCGTTCCTGCAACGCCGGTAGTTTCGTCTACCGCATCGCCCGGTTTATAAGCAAACAAGTTGTTATAAGCCTCAGTTCCACGAGCATAACCACTTTCCTCAGCCTTGTCTTCAATATAAGCTTCAGAATAAATAGTAGTGGTAAAGAGAACGGTTATTTCACCGTTTTCAGCCGTAACGAACTTATAGTTTGCGAGAGAATAGTTCTTCTCGGTTTTATCGTCCGTCTTAGCGATAACGGTTTCCGTTTTCGTCACGGTATCGTAACAGATAAGCGCGGTTTCTTCGGCATCGTAGTAAACCACGAAAACCTTGTCGCCACTCTTAACGAATCTGTATTCGGTAGAAAGAGCGTTAACCTTAAAGAACTCGTCCGTCTGCTTTCCGTCGAGCGACGTTCTCATAAACATCATCTCGCTGTTTGCAACCGTTCCGTCAGACGCCTTATCTAGACTAGGAGTTCCGTAATAAACGTATCCGTTATCAATAAACAAGCCTGAGTTATAGTCGCTTGCCGCAAAAAGCTTAGGAACGACGATTTCGGTTTTAGAAAGGTCTGTTTTATCAGCAGCCATAAGCGTTCCCTTAATAGGTGCGCCAAAAGTATTGTCGTCAGTGCTGGTTGCTACGCCGTTAATATAATAAACGTAGTTATCAGTTTGAGCAACGAAGCCGCCGTTCGAAATTACGTCGCCTTTCCAGTCGGTCATAGTAGTGCCCGCCCACGTAGAAGAAGAACAAGCAAGCATTCCGCTAACGAGCATTGACACCAAAAGTACGCCACATAAAAGTTTTACCAGTATTTTTTTCATAAACACTCCGATCAGTTTTCGGAAACTTTTAGACAATTCCCGAATATAATTAGTTATACAGTTATATATTATAAACTAAAACCTCAAGTTTTGCAATAATTTTTCAAGACATTTTGCGGTTTTTATTTTTTTAGAGGGAAGAAAATGGATAAATTCGGCATTTTTAATATATTGAATTCTTTGCTTGGTTCAAAATCTGACGATACCGCGCAAAATTCTGGCAGTTCTCCTGACGTTAACGGCCTTATCAACTCATTATTAAACACAAAAAAACAGCCCTCCCCACCTGAGAAAAATTCTAGTACACCGCCCATTCCACTTCAATCCTCAATGATATCCACGATGAACAGCCACGACGCGTTCGTCAAACGCGTTATGGCAAAAAACAATAAAAAATAGTAATTTAAATTTTTACTTATTTGCTTGCGTGCCACTTGTCTATATTGTATAATATATAAAAAACTAGGTGGTTTAATTATGGAAATGGAAAAAATACACGGCGACCTTTGCCACGAAACGCTTAGAAACACAGTCGTTCAAAAATTAGCGTTTGACGAGAGCAAAGATTTTGAAAAACACAAACAAGCCGTTAAAGAAAAATTTACTGAACTTTTAGGGCTCGACAAAATTAGATTAAATAAAGCTAGCTACTCGGAATTTACTATCGAAGAAGTGGTTGAATGTGACGGTTATACCAGAACTAGATTCTCTTTTAAGAGCGAGGTTGACAGCACCGTTCCTTGCTATCTTCTTATTCCCAACGACGGAAAGGAAAAATATCCCCTAGCGATAACTATGCAAGGTCATTCTTCGGGATTCCACAATTCTATCGGTATTGCTAAAAGCGAACACGACGAGGAATATATTAAACGCGGAGACTTCGCGGTACAAGCAGTTAAAAAAGGTTTTGCCGCCCTCGCTATCGAACAAAGATGTATGGGAGAGAGAATTACCACCCGCCACGGTTGGGGGCATATGTGCGAATTCCCCTCTCTAAACGCTATTATGCTCGGTAGAACTACTATCGGTGAGAGAATTTTCGATATTTCTTGCGCAATCGATCAATTAGCCAACTTTGAAAAGGTTGATACTTCTAAAATACTTATTACCGGCAACTCTGGCGGCGGAACGATAAGTTATTACGCAACCTGCCTAGAAGATAGAATAGGCTTCGCCGTTCCCAGTTGCGCATTCTGCTCTTTCAAAACTTCTATAATGGATATTTGGCACTGTGCTTGCAACTATATCCCCGACGTTTATAACTGGTTTGAAATGCACGACGTTGCAGTTCTTGCCGCACCCAAGAAAATTACTTTCGTTGCAGGAAAAGAGGACGCA
This sequence comes from Clostridia bacterium, assembly GCA_017414525.1. Classification (GTDB taxonomy): domain Bacteria; phylum Bacillota; class Clostridia; order Christensenellales; family Borkfalkiaceae; genus UBA1259. Next base: position 2,812 of record JAFQLO010000004.1, read on the forward strand.
ATCTTCCCCCTCCAAGGCGTTAAAGATTCGTTTAGCGTAATTCAAAGAATTTATAAAAAGGCTGGCGCGCCCGATAAATGTAAACTCGTTGAAACACCCAAAGGTCACTGGTGGTGTAAAGACATCATTTGGGAAGAAGTTAAAAAAGGCGTAAAAGAACTCGGTTGGTAATTTTACGCTAAAAACTATAATATAAACCCTCTCCGCTTGGAGAGGGTTTTCTTTGTTTATCTCTTGCTAGTTTCAAGCCTTAGATACTAGCAAGACAAGGCTCGAGTTGTTCTCGGAGGTTAGACGCGAGCAAGATGAGGAAAAAGAAAAACGCCGATGGGCGCGTACTTGCTGTACGTAACCATTGGCGTTTTGAATTTTGACATAATATTGCGAAGTGTATAACCTTCGAGATTATCTCTTTGAGAATTGAGGAGCACGACGAGCCTTCTTCAAGCCGTACTTCTTTCTTTCCTTCATTCTGGAATCTCTGGTTAAGAAACCTGCTTTCTTTAATGCTGCTCTGGTTTCGGGTTCTGCCTGCAAGAGAGCACGAGCGATACCGTGTCTGATTGCACCAGCCTGACCAGTGAATCCACCGCCGCATACGTTAACTGCTACGTCATACTTAGCAGCTGCATCAACCAAAACGAGGGGTTGACGAACGATGAACTTCAAAGTGTCAAGTCCGAAATATTCGTCAAGGCTCTTTCCGTTGATAACGATTGCGCCGTCACCTGCGGGGAGAAGACGAACTCTTGCGATTGCTTTTTTTCTTCTACCGGTTCCCCAGTACTGAACTTTCTTTTTACTAGTAGCTTTTGCCATAATTACACCTCCTTAAACCAACTTGATAACTTCGGGTTTTTGAGCCTGATGATTGTGTTCAGCACCTCTATAAACC
>JAFQLO010000054.1 GCA_017414525.1 Clostridia bacterium
AACTCCCTTATAATCAAGACGCTATCGTTGAGGATATTATAGAAACTGCAAAGAATATTAAGAAAAAGTTTGATAATTTCGTAGTGCTTGGCATAGGTGGATCTGCACTAGGTCCTATCGCTGCATTTCAAGCACTTTGTCATTTAAGACATAACGAACTTCCAAAGTCAAAGAGAAAAGCACCAAAACTTTACGTTGAAGATAACGTTGATCCCGAAAGAATGGTTGCGCTTTTAGACGTTTTAGATTTGGATAAAACTATTTTCAACGTCGTTACAAAGAGCGGTGCAACAAGTGAAACTATGGCGCAATATCTAATTATTATGGATATATTGAAAAAGCGTTATGGTGCTAATGCAAAAGATCATATGATTGCAACCACTTCAGAACACAAAGGAAATCTTATCAAAATTGCTAAGGCAGAAGGGCTCAAAACTTTCTATATTCCTGATGGCGTTGGCGGAAGATTTTCTGAACTTTGCCCAGTAGGTTTGTTGCCCGCTGCCGTAGTTGGTATTGATATTAAGGCGATGCTTAAGGGTGCTGCTTATATGGATAAGCTTTGTATGAATAAAAACCTTAAGAAAAACCCAGCACTTATTTCTGCTTTGCTTGAGTTTATGTCTATGAAAGCGGGTAAGAATATTTCCGTTATGATGCCTTACGCTGATAGTTTAAAGTATATTGCCGACTGGTACTGTCAACTCTGGGGTGAAAGTTTGGGTAAAGCTGTTGATAACGACGGAAACGAGGTTTTCGTTGGCCAAACTCCCGTTAAAGCACTTGGGGTTACCGATCAACATTCACAAGTTCAGCTTTATAGAGAAGGGCCGTTTGATAAGGTTATAACCATAATTGCAGTTGATAATTATCGCTCAACAGTTGAAATAAGTAAAGGTTGCGAAGATATTCCAGACGTTTCATTCCTTTGCGGACACACTATGAATGAACTCATTAACGCTGAGAGAATTGCTACCGAATACGCGTTAACTACTGCAAACCGATTGAATTATACTATAACTCTTCCTGAAGTAAACGCGTTTACTATCGGTCAGCTTCTTTACTTGTTTGAAATGGAAACGGCATTTACTGGCGCAATGCTTAATATTGATACTTTTAATCAACCTGGTGTTGAGGGGGGTAAAAATGCGACCTATGCGTTGTTTGGCAAAAAAGGTTACGAGGCTACTAAAAAAGAAATGGACAACGCTCCAAAGAAAAACGACGCTTATTTAGTTTAATCTATATGGAAAATAAACGAAAAAATAAAAAGAATACCGATAATCTACCGTTGTATTTATTCCATCAAGGAACTAATTATCAGGCTTACGATTATATGGGCGCTCATTTTGTAAGAAAAGGCGGGAAAAGCGGAGTGGTTTTTCGCGTTTGGGCACCTAATGCGAGCAGAGTTTCCGTTGTTGGTGATTTTAACTTTTGGAATGAAGATGCGCACGTAATGAATCGTATTAGCGACGGCGGTGTATACGAACTATTTATCGAAGGGTTAAAAGAATACGATAATTATAAGTACGCCGTTAAGCGTGGAGATAGGTTGGTGCATAAAGCTGATCCTTACGCTTTTCACGCAGAAACGCCTAGTGCTACTGCCTCCAAGCTTTATAAGGTTTCAGGATATAGGTGGGGCGACGGCGAATACATGAGTAAAAAATCGTCGGCTTACGATAAACCGATGAATATTTACGAAGTAAATCTTGCATCATGGAAAAGAAAGGAAAACGGTGATTATCTAACTTACGTTGAATATGCTGACGAGCTCGTAAAATACGTTAAGGATATGGGGTATACTCACGTTGAGTTAATGCCTATTACAGAATATCCGTTCGACGGCTCGTGGGGTTATCAAGTAACTGGGTATTTTGCTCCGACGTCTAGATTTGGAACTCCAAAAGACTTTATGAAACTCATTGACAGTTTTCATAAAAATGGAATCGGCGTAATAGTCGATTGGGTTCCTGCGCATTTCCCTAAAGATTTGCACGGCTTGTACGAATTTGACGGAACTTGTTGTTACGAAAACCAAGGTTGGGACAGAAAAGAACATAAGACTTGGGGAACTAGGATTTTTGACTGGGGAAGGAACGAGGTTCAATCTTTTTTGATTTCAAGCGCAGTATTTTTAATGGAAAAATACCACGTTGACGGACTTAGAGTTGACGCAGTTGCATCAATGCTATATCTAGATTACGATAAAAAGGACGGCGAGTGGATTCCTAACTCAAACGGCGGTAACTATAATTTAGAAGCTATTGCTTTTTTGAGAAAATTGAACTCAGTTATTTTTGGTAGATTTCCGAATGCGCTTATGATTGCTGAAGAATCAACGGCATTTCCGATGATTACCAAACCCATTGACGATGGCGGTTTAGGCTTTAATTTCAAGTGGAATATGGGCTGGATGAACGACGCTCTTTCATATTTTGAAAGTGACCCTTATTTTAGATCTGGTCAGCACGAGAAATTAACTTTTTCTATGTGCTACGCGTTTAGCGAGAATTTTATATTACCTATATCTCACGACGAGGTCGTGCACGGTAAAAAATCATTGCTTGATAAAATGCACGGAAATATTGAGGAAAAATTTTCAACATTAAGGGCGTTTATGATGTATCAGTTTGCACACCCTGGAAAAAAGCTTTCTTTTATGGGTAGTGAATACGGGCAGTTTAAGGAATGGGATTATAAAGAAGGGTTGGAGTTTTTTATGTTGCAGTATGATTTGCATAATAAACTTCACAAATTTAACAAGCGATTAAATCATTATTATAAAAATTGTTCACCGTTATATAAGATTGAAGATTCTTGGGACGGGTTTGAATGGATAGCGGTTG
>JAFQLO010000055.1 GCA_017414525.1 Clostridia bacterium
CATGTTTGCTGAAAAGCCCGACGAGATCGAGTACGACGTTGTGGAAGACGGCAAAAACGTTTCGGTAACGGTAACTCTTTCCGAGAGCGATATGGGCAAAGTAATCGGTCGTCAAGGCAAGATTGCTAAGGCTCTCCGCACCTTGGTTCGTGCAGGCTCACAGAAAGAAAATAAAAAATATAATATCGAAATAGTAGAACGCGGGGAAAAGGAATAATTTCCCCGTTTTCTTTGAGTTTAAAATTATGGAACAAACGCTCAAAATTGGCTTAATCGTTAAACCTCAGGGGATAAAGGGGGAACTTAAAGTTCAGCCCTTAACCGACGATATTAATCGTTTTAATAAGTTAAAAGAAGTTATAATTGATGACAAAACTTATCGTGTGGAAAAGTCTATTATCGCTGGGAACACGGTGTTTATTACCCTATTTGGAATATCCGATAGAAACGTTGCGGAAACGTTTAGGGGTAAGTTTTTAACGGTCACGAGAGAGAATGCCTTGCCACTAGAAGAGGGAAGGTATTTTATCGTTGATATTATAGGCTGTAAGGTGGTGACCGACGAGGGAATAACCGTTGGCGAGGTTATAGACGTAACTTCTGCCAGAACAGATATTTTTACCTTGAAAACGGCTAGTGGAAAGGTGTGTAGATTCCCTTTCCTAAAAGAACTCATAGTTAAAGTTGACGTAGAAAATAAAAATATCGTCTTAAAGGGCAAAAGACTACAAGAGGTTTCCGTTTATGAAGATTGATATTTTGACTCTTTTTCCTGAGATGTTCACGCCGCTTAAAACGAGTATCATCGGGCGCGCTGTGGATAGCGGGAAACTGGAGATAAACGTAATCGATATTAGAGATTACACTTTAGATAAACATAAAAAATGTGACGATACGCCCTTTGGTGGTGGTGCGGGAATGGTTATGATGCCTCAGCCTATCGCTAGTGCGATTGAGGCGGTTGACCCTAACCACCAAGCGAAGAGAATTTATCTTTCACCAAAAGGCAGAACGTTTAATCAGCAAATAGTTTTGGAGTATTCTAAACTTGATAGAATACTGCTTTTGTGCGGGCATTACGAGGGGGTTGACCAAAGGGTAATAGACCTCTTTATAGACGAGGAATTATCCGTTGGGGACTTCGTCTTAACTGGCGGTGAAATTCCGGCTATGGCGGTAGTTGACGCCGTTAGTCGTTACGTTGACGGGGTTATAAACGGCGAATCGCTCTCTCAAGAAAGTTTTTCAAACGGAATGCTTGAATACCCGCATTATACCAAGCCTCAAGAGTTTATGGGCTTAAGAGTGCCTGACGTGTTGTTAAGCGGGCATCACAAAAACATTGACGATTGGCGCGCGGAAAAGTCAAAGGAATTGACGAAGAGTAGGCGACCAGACTTAATGGATAAAGGAGAATAAATGCAACATTTACAGTGGTTTCCGGGGCATATGACGGCGGCTATGCGAATGATGGAGGAGAACTTAAAGGCGGTGGACGGCGTAATGCTAGTTCTTGACGCTCGCGCTCCCAGAGCATCGCTTAACAATAAGCTTTCGAAACTTTTTAACAATAAAAAAGTGCTTTACGTGCTTAATAAAACCGACCTCGTGAATCCAACTGACGTTAAAAGGACGGTTTCGGAGTTTATGAAAGAGGGAAGAGAAACGGTTGCTGTCAGTGCGATGGATAAAAAAGCCGTTGACCTTTTATATTCTAGGATACTTTCCCTTCTTCAGGAAAAGCTCGATAGGAATAAGGCTAAGGGCGTTTTTAAGCCGATTAGAATTATGGTTGCAGGAATACCAAATACTGGAAAGTCTACCATAATTAACGCGCTTTCTGGTGGTAAAAAAACTGTAACTGGAAACAAGGCGGGTGTTACGAAAGGAAAACAATGGGTAAGATTAAGAGAACTAGAACTTTTAGATACCCCTGGTACGATGCCTCCAGCGTTTGAAAACCAAACGCTAGCAAAGCATCTCGCTTACATTGGCAGTATGAACGATGCAAACATCGATTTTAACGATTTGGCTTACGAATTTTTGAAAGAGATAAAAGAACTTTACCCCGAACTTTTGAAAGAAAAATATAGTATAGACGATTTAGACGTCGATACGCTGGAATTATTTAACGCAATATGCGTTAGAAGAGGGTTTCTAAGAAAGGGTGGAGAGTACGACTACGAGCGTTGTGCAACGGCTATAATAGACGACTTCAGAAAGGGAAGAATAGGTAAGATAATTTTAGACTAATGGATAACACCTTATACGAAAGAAAATATTTTAATAAGGGATTAAAGTTTATTGCAGGGGTTGACGAAGTGGGTAGAGGTCCGCTCGCCGGTCCAGTCGTTTGCGCTGCCGTTATAATGCCTGAGGGCGATATTATAGAGGGCGTAACCGATAGCAAAAAACTCTCTGAAAAGAAGAGGGAAGCGCTTGCTAAAATCATAAAAGAGCGTGCGCTTTGTTATTCGATTGCTGAAGTTTATCAGGAAGAAATCGATGAAATTAATATTTTGAACGCAGTCAAGAAATGTATGAAAAAATCTATCGATTCGCTTGCGATTATGCCAGACATAACGCTTGTTGACGGGGTTGATTTAAACTTCCCTTTCGCTTGTGAATATATAGTGAAAGGCGACCTTAATAGTTACACGATAGGTTGTGCGTCGATAATCGCAAAAGTGTATAGAGATAACCTTATGGTAGAGCTTGCGAAGGAGTATCCAGAGTATGGTTTTGAAAGGCATAAGGGGTATGGAACGAAGAGTCATATAGAAAAGATTAAGGAGATAGGACCTTGCAAATTGCACAGAAAAACTTTTATAAAAAATTTCTGGGAAGAGTAGGAGAAAAGAAAGCAGCGGACTTTTTAAGGAGCAAAGGGCTCAAAATTATTAAGACGAATTTTAAGACGCATATAGGCGAGATTGACATAATTGCAGAGGACGGAGAGTACCTAGTTTTTATAGAAGTTAAAACTCGTTCCAGCGATGCGTTTGGAGAACCGAGCGAAGCGGTTAACTTAAAAAAGCAAGAAAAGTATTATAAGGTTGCAACCGAATATCTTAAAATCAGCAACGCGTTTGATAGGGCTTGTAGGTTCGACGTGGTAGAAATAGAAAACGGGCAAATAAATCATATAATTGATGCATTTACCCTATAAAAACGCTTGCAAAAAGAAAAAAAATATGTTATTATATTAAACGCTTTGGACGTTCCTCTTGCATAAAACAATATCACAGATGACAATGAACGTTTAATAAATCGGAGGTAAAAGCAAAATGAGCAACATTATTGAAGCTATCAATCAGGAAAACTTAAAAACCAGCATTCCCCAGTTTAACGTGGGTGATACCGTTAAGGTAATGGTAAAGGTTATCGAAGGTGACAGAGAAAGATTGCAGGCGTTCGAAGGTATCGTTATTGCAAGAAAGCACGGCGGTATTTCCGAAACCTTCACCGTAAGAAGACTTTCTTTCGGCGTAGGCGTTGAAAAAACTTTCCCCATTCACTCACCAAAGGTTGCCGACATTCAGGTCGTAAGACGCGGTCAGGTTCGTCGTGCTAAACTCTATTATTTGAGAGCAAGAACCGGAAAGGCTGCTAAGGTTAAAGAAGTAGCAAGATAATTACTGATGATTAAAGAACTTACCTAAAGTTAAGGTAAGTTCTTTTTTTCTTGCCAAAAGTTAAGCGTTATAGTTTACTTTTTTTTGAAAATGATATATAATGTTTTAACAGTTAATAATGGCGGTGTGTTTTTTCGCCGTTAAAAAGGGAAAAATAATGTTTGCAAAAGTAGTTGGATATACTTTAATTGGTTTAAGTGGAGTAGCGGTAGACGTTGAGGTGGACGTTAATAACGGTCTGCCAGCTTTTGACGTCGTTGGGCTTGCTGATACGGCGGTTAAAGAATCAAAAGAGAGAATCCGCTCTGCGCTCAAAAATAGTAATCGTGCGTTCCCGACCAGAAAGGTTATCGTAAACTTAGCACCTGCTGACGTAAAAAAAGAAGGGTCAGTTTTAGACTTGCCTTTGGCAATCGGTGTGCTTATATCTAGCGGTCAACTTAACATCGGGGAGGGTGAAGATAAATTTGACCTTAAAGGCACGGTGCTTATGGGTGAACTTTCACTTGACGGAAGTTTAAGAAGAGTTAACGGAGTTTTGCCCGCAATTATTTCGGCTATCGAAGACGGGTACACGAAGTTTATTATTCCTAAGGCAAACGAAAAGGAAGCGTCTTACGTTGAGGGCGCGCAAGTTTACGCTGCGGAAAACCTCACCGAGGTTATCGACCATATATCGGGTTTAACTAAAATTAAGCCTCTTGAAAAGCACTTGTTTAAGAGCCACGCGTCGGAAAATATTTACGATACGGATATCGCGTTCGTAAAAGGTCAAAAGGTGGCAAAGCGCGCGTTGGAAATTGCAGTTGCCGGCGGGCACAATCTTTTGTTCGTTGGAGCACCCGGAACGGGCAAGACTATGCTTGCAAAGTGCATTCCAACCATTATGCCCGATATGACTTTTGAAGAAGCGTTAGAAACTACCAAGATTCATTCGGTAGCGGGGCAACTAAACGACGAGGATGGAATAGTGTTTAAGCGTCCGTTTAGAAGTCCACACCACACGGCGACCATGGTTGCTATGGCGGGAGGTGGAACGAAGGCGAAACCAGGCGAAATCAGCTTAGCGCATAACGGCGTACTTTTCCTTGACGAAATGCCAGAGTATACTAGGCAGACTTTGGAAGTTTTGCGCCAACCGTTGGAGGACGGAGTAATTAGCGTATCAAGGGCGGCGATAAGCGTAAAATATCCCGCAAACTTTATGCTCTGTGGCAGTATGAACCCTTGTCCTTGCGGGAACTACGGCTCTGCGGATAAGATTTGCACTTGTTCACCCGCTCAGATAGTTAAGTATAAGTCAAAGATTTCAGGCCCACTACTTGATAGAATTGACATTCAAGTTCAAGTGGACGAGGTTAAATACGCAGAACTTACGGCAAACGAAGAAAACGAAACTTCTAAAACGGTAAAGGAACGCGTAAATAGAACTAGGCTTATCCAGAAAGAAAGATTCAAAAACGACGGTATTTTGACTAACGCTAATATGGGCGAAAAACAGCTCAATAAATATTGCCGTCTTTCTGAAGAGTGCGAAAAGATTCTTAAAAACGCTTACGAGCACTTGCACTTATCACCGAGAGCAAGGAGCAGAATAATAAAAGTTGCGAGAACTATTGCGGATATGGCACTTTACGACGATATTCGCCCCGAGCATCTTTTAGAGGCAATTAGTTACCGCCAAAGTTAGTATGAAAACTTATTCAAAAGAAGAACTATGTTTAATTTGGCTAGATAGTTTTATTGGTCTTGAATATAAACACAAAATTAAACTTTATCAAACCATTCGTTCAAGTTCTAGCATCAAAAATCTTTTAGAGGAAAATAAAGATTTTCTTATTTCCTCGATAGGTGAAGGGAAGTACGCAAATCTTTTATCATCGGCAAACGGAGAATATCTTAAGTTTATTACCGATAACCTTAATAAAAAGGAGATAACTTGCGTAACGCTCTATTCAAGTGAATACCCAGAAAGATTGAAAGAACTGAGTTATCCACCACTCGTCATTTATGCGAAAGGTGACCTTTCGCTAATGAATAGCGACGATCTCTTTGCAATAGTGGGTAGTAGAAGAAGCTTGCCACTATCTCTAAAACTCGCAAAATCTTACACCGAAGAACTCTCTGATGTTGGGTTTATTCCAGTAACTGGAATAGCAGACGGTGTTGATGCGGAAGTGTTAAAAACGGCAGTCTTAAACAAAACTCGTGCAATTTCCGTTATTGCGGGCGGTTTCGATAACGTTTATCCAAAGGTAAACGTAACTCTTCTTGAAGACGTTATAAAATGCGGAGGCTTAGCCATAAGCGAATATCCACCGCAAACGGTTAGTATGCCATTCCACTTTCCTGTAAGGAACAGGATAATAGCGGCGCTTTCTAAAGGCGTGTTGGTGGTAAGTGGCGGATTAAAGAGTGGAACTTCTTATACGGCAGAATATGCTACTGAACTAAGCAAGGAAGTTTTTGCGATTCCTTATAGCGTAGGCGTTCAATCGGGCGCGGGTTGCAACGAACTTATTAAAAAGGGTGGAATCCTAACGGATTCTCCACAAGATATAATTGCCTTTTACGGCAAAGAAAAAAAGAAAATAACCGTGGAACTAACTGACGAGGAGCGCGAGATAGTAAAAGCGTTATCTGACGGGGAGTTGCACGTTGAAAAATTAGCGAGCGTACTTAATAAAGAAGTATTCTTGCTCACGCCGACCCTTTCCATTCTTGAGATAAAAGGAATGATCGTTAGGAGCGGCAACGTGTTCGGGCTTGCCCGAAACGATTTGGAGGTATAAATGCAATTAATTATAGTAGAGTCACCACACAAAGCAAAAACCATAGAAAAATTCTTGAAAGGTGATTATAAGGTTGACGCATCAAAAGGTCACGTAAGAGATTTACCCGTGAACTATATGGGCGTTAGCATACACAATAATTTCGAGCCACACTACGTAGTTGCGCCCGAGAAGAAAG
>JAFQLO010000056.1 GCA_017414525.1 Clostridia bacterium
ATTGCAACCCCCGCTAAAAGGAAAGATTATTCTAGGACTTGACCCTGCGTATAGAACGGGTTACAAAATTGCCGTTATCGACTCGGAAGGTAACGTTTTAGACACAGCCGTAGTTTTCCCCACTCCTCCGCAGAACAGAATTGACGAGGCAAAGGAGACTTTATTAAAACTTATTAAAAAACACAACGTTTCTATTATCTCTATCGGTAACGGAACGGCTAGCAAAGAGTCGGAGATTTTCGTTGCTAATATGATAAAAGAAAGCGGAAAAGAACTGGCTTACGCGGTGGTTAACGAGGCGGGCGCATCAGTTTATAGTGCAAGCAAGTTAGGTGCTGAAGAATTCCCTGATTTTGAACCCGCTCAAAGAAGTGCCGTTTCTATCGCGAGAAGACTTCAAGACCCACTTGCAGAACTCATAAAGATTGACGTTAAGTCAATAGGTGTTGGGCAATACCAGCACGATATGCCAGAGGCAAGACTTGAAGAAGTTTTGGGCGGCGTAGTAGAAGACTGCGTTAACAGCGTTGGTGTTGACCTAAACACCGCATCGCCAAGTTTGCTTTCTTTCGTTGCGGGACTTAACAAAGGTATTGCAAAAGAGATAGTTAAGTATAGAGAAAGTAAGCCGTTTACTTCAAGAGAGGAACTCTTAAAGGTTAAAAAACTCGGTGAAAAGGCGTTCTTGCAGTGCGCGGGATTCTTGCGCATTATCGGCGGAAACGTTCTTGATAACACGGGCGTTCACCCCGAATCTTATCCCGCAGTAGAAAAACTTCTTTCTGCCGTTGGTTATTCGCTCTCTGACGTCGCTGACGGAAAGATCGGTGACTTGCTCGCAAAAATTGAGCAAAAAGGTTGGGAGAAAACTGCTGAAGAATGTGGAGTCGGCGTTCCTACCTTAAAGGATATTTCCGCAGAACTCTTAAAACCAGGTAGAGATATTCGTGATAGTTTGCCTAAGCCCATTTTAAGGTCAGACCTTATGGATTTGGCAGACCTCAAAGAGGGAATGGAGATTAACGGAACGGTTAGAAACGTTATCGACTTCGGCGTGTTCGTTGACATCGGCGTGCATCAGGACGGACTCGTTCACATTTCGCAGATTTCCGATAACTACATCAAGCACCCATCTGACGTTCTAAAGGTTGGCGATTTGGTTAAGGTTAAGGTTTTGGGTGTTGACACGGTTAAGAAGAAGATTTCTCTTACTATGAAGACTACCGATCTTCCCCACGGAATTAACGCGGGCAACCAAAAGACGGATAGGGAAAGAAAACAAGGTCGTCAGAACGCCGAGAAAAAGAGGGCGGAAAAACGCCAGCTTACCGACGAAGAGTTAAAGCAACTTTTATTAAAGAAATTTGGTAGATAAATTTAAGTCCGCGCGATTTTCGCGCGGACTTAATCGTGAAAAACATGCAGGCGAAAAAGAAGAATAGATATTTTACTAATGGCGAAATAATTCTATGGAGCACTTCAGTTATTATGCTAGTGCTCTCCTTTATCATTTTTCAAGGTGAGAATTACCTCACACTGAGTGCCTCTATACTTGGCGTAACTTCCTTAATATTTTGCGCAAAAGGCAACCCGATTGGGCAGGTCTTAATGATTATTTTTAGTTCCTTTTACGGCTTTATATCATATACGGCAAGGTATTACGGAGAGATGTTGACTTATCTTGGAATGACTCTGCCCATGGCAATCTTCGTTTTGGTTTCTTGGCTACGCCACCCCTTTAAGGGGAAGAAATCAGAGGTGGAAGTTTACCACGTTAAGAAAAAGGACCTTTATCTAATAGCGGTTTTAGCCGTTCTTATTACCATTGCTTTTTACTTTATTCTAAAATACTTTAACACGGCTAACCTAATTCCCAGCACCGTTTCAGTTACGACTAGTTTTATCGCAGTATATCTAACCTTTTTAAGAAGTCCTTATTACGCACTTGGCTACGCCGCAAACGACGTGGTACTAATAGTGCTTTGGGTTTTAGCCTCGTTTAATGATGCGTCTTATATATCGGTAGTCGTTTGCTTCGTCGTCTTTTTGGTAAACGATTTATACGGTTTTATTAACTGGAAGAAAATGGAAAGAAGGCAAAAGAACGATTAAATAAAAATTAATATTTTTATATATAAAAAGAAAACCGCGCAAGCGGTTTTTAGCTTTTAAAAGAATTTACGATTTATGTAAAATTCATAAGAATGTGTAATATTCTATATAAAAATCCTTAAAAAAAAGATGTATAATGAGTGCGAAATAAGCGTTAAGATTAACGCTAGGAGGTATTTTATGAAAAGGTTTGTAATTGTAGGCGCAGGATTTAGATGTTATCATATGTTTGCAAAAACTATTAGAGACAAATTTTCTGATAGATGTCAAATAGTTGGCGTGTGCGATCCCAACTATAAGCGTGCTCAAATTTATATTGATACCATTAATAAGGATATGAAGTATTACGACGACTTTGATAAAATGATTGAAGAGTTGAAACCAGATGCAGCACTCGTAACTACTCCCGACGGCTATCACCACGAATATATTATTAAAGCACTCAATAATGGTATTGACGTGTATACTGAAAAGCCCTTGACGACCACTCGTGAAAATTGTGCGGCTATTCGTGAGGCGGAAAAGAGAAGCGGCAAGAAAGTTACCATTACTTTCAACTGCAGATTTATTCCCTTCTTCGTTCAATTAAAAGAAGTTGTTGATTCTGGCATTATCGGAACGCCTTTATCAATTAACTACGATTATCATTTACCCTATACTCACGGCGGCGACTACTTTAAGCGTTGGCATAGATTTATGGAAATGAGCGGAAGTATGCTCGTTCATAAGTCTACTCACCACTTTGACGTTGTGAACTGGATACTAAAAGACGATCCTGAATCTGTCGTGGCGCTCGGAAACAGAGTTTATTACGGAAACGATGACCGTCCTCACGGTGAACGTTGCTTACAATGCAAATATAAAAACACTTGCACTAGCTTTGAATGGTACGATGACGATAAAGAGGATATAAGACTTCTCTACACAGAGCCCGAAGTTGTTGACGGTTATCAGCGTGACCACTGTGTATTTAAACCGGATACCGATATCTACGATAATATGAGTGTTTCTGTAAAATACACCAGGGGTGCAATTATGGCGTACACTCTTCATATGTTCAGCCCCACTGAAGGTTTCAGAATTAATATTACTGGAACAAAGGGTAGACTTGAAATGAGCCACTTTGATTATCTTGTCGATAACAAGTATGAAGAAATTACCGTATTCCTAGACGATAAGAGCATTCACACTATTAAGTGCTTAAAGACTAGAGGTATGCATAACGGTGGTGACGAAAGAATGCTCAACATGTTCTTTGGCGATCAACCCGATACTTTAGGTCAATGTTCCGATAGCTACGACGGAATTAAGTCTGCAATGATCGGTATCGCTGCTAGAGAAAGTATTGAGAGCGGAAAGAGGATCGAACTTACCGAATTCCTCAAAAAGATGAAATAATGATAAGTGTTATTAAAAATGCAAACGTCGTTACCGATAAAGAGGTAATTAGTGGCGGCAGCGTTTCAATTGAAAACGGCTATATAAAGGAAGTTGGGTTTAACCTATCGGGCGACGAGGTTATAGACGCTAAAGGCGGATATCTTATCCCGGGGTTTATCGACCTTCACTGTCACGGCGGAATGGGATTAGATTTTATCGATTGCTCTAAGAGCGAGATGAAAGAACTTGAATCTTTCCACCTTTCGCACGGAACGACCACTCTTCTTGCAACTACCTTAACTGCAAGTCCCGCCGTCATTGAAAAAAGCTTATCTACCATAGAGGAATTTAAAAAGGAAAACGAGGAAGGAACGATTATCGGCGTGCATATGGAAGGCCCTTGGTTCTCCGCATCTCAAGCGGGAGCGCAAGACCCTAATAATATGCAAGAGCCGACCGCTGAAAGTATTGAAAGAATCGCTAAAGCACACCCGCTCGTTTTAAGAGTTTCTGCAGCGCCCGAGATAGATAAAGATTTCGCGTTTGGGAAAAAGGCTAAAGAACTTGGTTTAATCGTGTCCGCTGGGCATACTGATGCAGATTTCGACACCATAGTTAACGCTTACGAAAACGGCTATAATCTTTTAACTCATTTTTATTCTGGAATGAAAGGTGTTGAAAGAAAGAACTGTTATAGAATCGCTGGTGCGGTAGAAGCGGGGTATTACCTCGACGGAATGAACGTGGAGATTATCTCTGACGGAAAGCACTTACCGCAATCGCTCTTAAAACTAATATATAAGTTAAAGGGTGCGGATAGGATAAGTTTAATAACGGATGCTACTCGCGGCTGCGGAATGAAAGACGGCGAAAAGATTTATATAGGCCCGAAAGAATCACCCCTTCCGTCAATCGTTAAAGACGGCGTAGCTTTTTTAGAGGACATGACCTCGTTTGCGGGAAGTGCATCGACCTTCCATCAAGTTTATAAGGTTATGGCGAAAGCCGTAGACAACGATATGGTTGCACTTTCAAAAATGGCATCGCTTAACCCCGCAAAAATTTTGGGACTAGAAGATAGAGGCGTAATTAAACAAGGTAAAAGGGCAGACCTCCTTATTTTGGATGAAAGCCTTGAGATAAGAAAAATATTATTAAAAGGAAAGGAAATAAAATGAAACTTGTAATTTCAAAGAGCACTAAAGAACTTGGCAAAGCATCTGCAGATCGCGCTGCTAAACTCATCAATCAAGCGATTGCTGAAAAAGGTTACGCAAGAATCCTTCTTTCAACGGGCGCATCACAGTTCCCCTTCTTCGAGGAATTTATCAAAGAAGACATCGACTGGTCTAAGGTTGAAATGTTCCACCTCGACGAATACGTTGGAATTTCCAAAGAACACCCCGCAAGCTTTAATAAGTATTTGACCGAAAGATTCGTTTCAAAAGTACCCCTTAAAAAAGCAAACCTCATTAACGGTCAAGACGATCCCGAAGAAACCATCAAAAAACTCACCGCTCTTCTTTCAGAAAGCCCCGTTGACGTTGGTCTTATCGGTATCGGCGAGAACGCACACATCGCGTTCAACGATCCGCCCGCAGATTTTGACGATCAAAGATTCTATAAGGTAGTTACCCTCGCTCCCAGATGTTTGCAACAGCAAATCGGTGAGGGATGGTTTAAGTCTGTTGAGGAAACTTATAAGCAAGCAATCAGCATGACTTGTTCACGCATTATGGCTTGTAAGCACATCATCTCCGTAGTTCCTTATGCAGTTAAGGCAGAGGCTATTTATAACACCTTTAATAGCGATCTCTCAGTTGACGTACCTGCAACCCTTATGAAACAACCCGAAGATTGCACCGTTTATTGCGATCCCGATTCAGCATCAATGTTGACTCCCGAACTCGTAAAAAAATATTGCTAATATATAATTAATATTTTAAGTAAAAAACAAAGTAATTAAAAGAAAAATCATCGGCAAAAACAGGCCGATGATTTTTTTAAGTTGAATGTGATAATATTTAACATTTAATGAAATATATTAACAAAAAATTCCTTATAATAAAAAATATTGTGAAAAATTTTCAAAAAAATTAAAAAAATCATTGAAAAACGCTTTACAAAAAAAATTAAAAGTAGTATCATATCATTGTCGAAAGGGAAACCCCCTCGGCAATAAAAAAGCTCATCATTTTCCCCCTTATCATATATTATTCAGGAAGCAGTAACTTGTAGTTATTGCTTTTTGAATTTTTAAACGGCATATATGCGTCGCATTTCTTCGTTTTCTGTTCGCGCCTCGAAACTTCGATGACCAGGCGGTCTATCTCATCTTCTCGGCGGAACGAGCCTTGAACTGCTCGCATCTATGCCGTTTGATTTTTTTACTTTCTAGTTAAGTAGGTTAAACAAATAATGTTTTTTTAATTAGTTATTGTGTTTTTTTGACATTTTTAAGCGTTAATATTGAATTGTCAATTTATATATGATAGAATAATTAACAATTAAAAAAAATCGAGTATTTTATTAGCGTTAAAGAGGAGTGAGATATGGGCAAAAAAGTAAACGTTAAAGATTTTGACTTTAGGCCTGCGCCTTTTTGGTTTTTGAACCACGAACTTGATAATGACGAGATTATCTTTCAGCTTGATAAGATGAAAGAGGCGCACTTATCGGGCGCGTTTATGCATCCTAGAGCGGGAAATTATTATCAAACTTACGGCTCTAAAGAGTGGTTTGAAAAGATTGATTTTATCTGCGAAGAAGCACAAAAGCGTGGGCTAAAGATGTGGCTTTACGACGAAGATCCGTTCCCCAGCGGTGTAGCGGGCGGAAGGGTTTTTTTAGAACACCCAGAGTTTAGGGCGTATAGAATGCTTCTTATTAAAGGCGCTCCCGATGAAAACGGTAAAGTTGACCTTAAACTTGGCAAGGGCGTTTTCCTCTGCGCTTATGCAATAAAGACGGACGGCGAAAAGTCTGATAGAATAGATTTAGAAGAAAGCGTTGGAACGGTTAGAGGGGAATATTTTTTCCGTTCAAGCTGGCCTAGCCCTTATTACTGGGATATGATGGGCAAGATTACCGTCAACCACATGAGAGCGGAAACCCAACAGTCGGAAATGGCGATTATGACGACCATTCCAGCTGGGTACGAGGTTTACGCGGTTATGGCGCAACCTGTTCTTAACGGAAAGTACGGTGGGTATTCCGATTTGCTTAACCCAAAAGCAACTGATAAGTTTATAGAATACACACACGAAAGATATAAAAAGTATTCTGGCAGTAAGTTCGGAAAGACTATCCCTGGAATTTTCACCGACGAACCGCAGATATGCGGGGGATTCCCAATGGCGTTCAGTTTCACTATATTCGATCAGTTTAAGAAAGAATACGGTTACGACGTTAGACCGTATCTAATGGACGTTTTTGAGGAAATTGATAATAATTCTACTAAAGTTAGGCGTGATTATAGAAAACTTGTAGTTAAACTACTTGAAAAGAACTTCTATAAAAAACTTTTCGACTGGTGCGGAAAGAACGGTATTTATATGACGGGGCATTTGTGTGGAGAAGAGGCTCTTAACACTCAAGTTATGGGTGGGCAGAACTTCTATTCAACCATTCTAAAATACTGGGATATTCCCGGATTTGACTTCCTTGGTCAAAACCTAGGCGATAACGACCACTTTGCGCTAACAGTTGGTGGAAAACTCGTTTCTTCCGTTGCAAACCAGTCTGGAAAACCTGCAATATTATGTGAATTTGCCGCTTGCAACCCCTATAACTACGATATTAAGGGA
The DNA here is from genome assembly GCA_017414525.1 of Clostridia bacterium. Classification (GTDB taxonomy): domain Bacteria; phylum Bacillota; class Clostridia; order Christensenellales; family Borkfalkiaceae; genus UBA1259. The sequence goes on from JAFQLO010000056.1 coordinate 7,299, forward strand.
TTAGAGAGGATATCGTTTTATCAGTTGGTGCTTGGAATTAATATGCTAGTTCCGCACGGGTATCATTTCTCGCTCGAAGGATTTAGAAAGTTTGACGCGGGTTGTTCGTTCTTCTATCAATTTAAGGACTTCGATAAGATGGCGGACTTTAACGAGATGATCGGAAAGTTTGGAAAACTTCTCGCAGAGGGAAAAGACCTTTCTGACGTTTTAGTGCTTATGCCTTACGACTATTCATACGGTGCGCTCGGCTCTGATCCTAAGGTGGGCGAGCACCGTCAAAGAGTAGTGGATGCGTGCAGAAAACTTACTAACCGTTATATTGAGTATAACGTTATGGACGATATAACTATTAACGATTGCCCCGTTATTAACGGCAAGGTTAAGATGCTCAAGAAAGAATATAGCACGGTAGTGGTGTTTAAGGACGCTATTGATAAAAAGGTTATCGATAGGCTCGTTGGCGTTAACATCGTTGACGAGAGCGAGATTGATAGTTACGAGTTTAAGAACGAAAACAAAACGGATATTGAGGCTATTAACGGCGATTGCTTAAGAATTATGGTTCTTAAGAAAAAGGCGGGTAAAAAGATTCGTTATTACATCTATAATAGCGGTTTTGGTCAAGTCGAGTTCAATATCAACGTGAAAACGCCCACCGCAAAACTTATCGTGCCTTATGAAAAGGACAGACGCGTTAAGACGGAGGACGGAAAAGTTCATCTAGTTTTAGGTGGCTGCGAGGCTTTAATCGTTGAAGAATGTTTTAGAACGGACGTTAAGGAGATAAATAACCCCGTACCTTATACTGGCGAGGTTAAGGAATATCCCTTTATGGATAATCCTGAACTTGACTACGTTATCTACGATAGACCGAACTTTGTTATTGAAGATTACGAGATGGAGTTTTCTTCAATTAAAGAAAAGTTTAGTGACAACGTTACTGGAAAATACGGTTTGGTTCGTGAAAGGTTCGGAACTCTTCGCGATTATATGAAGACCATTCCTATGCCTACCTTTGATTTTAAGGATAGTAGAGTAATATCCATTTATCCCGCAAAGGCAAAATACACCGCGAAGTTTACTCCCGATAGAAAGTATACCAAGTTGTTAATTGAAAGCACGACGTTTATCGGTAACTGCACGATAACCTTAAACGGAAAAGAACTTAACCTTTCCGATTTTGAGATTGAGAGGGTATACGATTTTAGGAACAAGACGCTTGACGTAACAGAACTTCTTCGTGAGGGAGAAAACGTACTTACCGTGGAATATCAAGAGGCGGGCGAGTTCGATGGAATAACCTCGAGGATATACTTAATTTAATACGAAATAAAAAATGCTTGTGAAACACAAGCATTTTTTTCGTTTAGTTAATCGCCCTTTTTAAGCGTTTTTGCGCTCATCGCCGCGACGAATTTTCTCGAGAAAAATCTGGGCGCAAAAGCGGTAAGTTTGTTTTTTAATCCTACCACAGCAACCCGCTTGCCCTTAATCGATTTTTTATAGGCAAATTCCGCGACCTTTTCAGCGGAAACTGGTTTTATCTTTTTAAAAGTCCAGTCGTTGCCCGCCTTTTTAACGAACCCAGAATCAAAGGGCCCTGGGCAGAGGGTAAGAAGTTTAACTTTAGTTTTTCTTATTTCGTGGGAAACCGATTCGCCTAGGTTTAGAACGAAGGCTTTACTAGCGTGGTATGTCGCCATATAAGGACCTGGAACGAATCCCGCGAGTGAGCCAACGTTAATAATATGCCCCTCGTTTTCTTCTAGCATTCTGGTTAGATAACTTCTAGTAAAATAAAAAAGGGCAGAGCAGTTAACCGCTATCATGTTCATTTGAAGATCGGCGTCCATATCCTTAAAGTCCGTTCTATCGCCAAACCCCGCACCGTTTACGAGGTTGTTGATAAAATAGCCTTTCTCTTCGGTATAATTAAAAACTTTTTTGCACTCTTCCACTTTTGATAGGTCGGCGGCGAGATAGTCAACGGTTACCGAATACTTTTCTTGTAAATGTTTTTTTAAGTCAATAAGTTTATTTTCTGAAGAGGAAACTAGAAAAAGGTTGTTTGAGTTTTTAGCGTAAATTTCGCAAAAAGATTTTCCTAACCCTCCAGTTGCACCAGTTATAAGTGTGTATTTCATAATTGTATTTTAACGAATTGAAAAGTTTTGTTAAAAAATAAAAGCCTGTCTTTTAGGGAACAGGCTTTTATCTTCGCTTTGCTTAGTTAAATGAATCTTTATATGCTTTACCGAATATGAAAGCGGGGATTTTGGTGGGAGCAATCTTGATTTTTTCGCCAGTCTTAGGATTGATACCTTCTCTTGCAGGTTTTGCTTTGAGTTCAAATGTTCCGAAGCCAGAAATCTGGATTTTTTCACCAGCGTTAAGACCTTCGGTGATTGCGGCGATAGTGCCGTCGAGTGCTGCTGCTGCGTCCTTCAAAGTGATACCTACGTTGTTTGCGATTGCCCTTATCAATTCGTTTTTATTCATAACATAAAAACCTCCGTGTTTTATAGAACAATTATACCACATATATAAATTTTTTCAAGGGGTTTTTAAAAAAAATTGCGATTTTTTTGCAAAAAATCGCCTATTTTAGCTGTTTTTTATAAAAAAAGTTATACGCTTGACAAGTTTTTTGAAATTTATTATCATTTGCCAAAAAAAAGGTGGAAAATACAGTGCCGAAAACCTTGAAATCAACTCCTAATTTTATTAGCGAAACTTCTTTTTTTAAGACGGTTAGCGTCAAAAACGTAAACTTGAACGTGCTTTTTGGAAAAGATGAACGGCTTTTAGTGAGCGAAATCGTTAAAAATTTACCATTTTCTAAAATTCTTTTTCTTCAAACTACAAACGTGTTTTTCTCTTCCGGACTTAAAATAATCGAGCGGTTAAAGGGCGAGGGCATTAAAGTCATTAACATTCTCATTGATGAAATCGACCTTTTAAGTTTAGATAACGTTTGTGGGTTTTTTTGTGCGTCAGAAGAGGTTAGAGGAGTTGTGGCACTTGGCGAAAAGGCGTTTAATCTTGGTAAATATTATGCAAGTGTAAGCGGTGCAAAGTTTTTTGCTGTTGCTAATAGTTTTTTGTCCTTTGATTTTTTCAAGCCTAAACTATTTATTAAAAACCAAACGGTGATTGATAGCGTTAGCGCACCGATAGCGCAAACCTTGATAGTTAACGAAAGCTCCTTTTTTAATAGCGATTCGTTTCTTTTAGTAAGTTCGTTTTTAGCGGAAGGATATTTTTCGCTCGTTGATGCGAAGTTGGCTGGCGGACTTTTAGAAGAGGACTACGCGGAACTAAAAAAAGATTTTTTTCGTTTGGTGGATTTGATTTTTTTAAGCAGTGCGGACAATTTTAGCCAAAATGCCGATAGGCTTTTAAGGCTCTCTATGGATTATGCGGAAAATTTTTATAATAAGCTTAGCGTAAGCGCTTTTAACAGTTGCCTTTCCGCCGCGTCCTTTTTGTATTACGGCGGGTTTAAGATTGACCATGCGCTTATCGTGAGGACAGCCTTAAAGATTTTTAGCATTATCGAAAACTTTGAGGAAACGTCTATTCCGTTAGATACTTGTGATTTTAGGCAAAGGGTTAATATAGTTAAAACGATGGCGAATTTAGAGGAAAACGCAATTCTTTCTTCGCTGGTTCTTCAAGAACGCCAACTTTACGAGAAAGGGATAGAAGACTTTATAGCTGATAGCGTCGGGCTATGGAAACTAAAAAAACTACTTGGAGGGGTGAAGATAGAAAGTGTTTACGACGAGCAAAAGTTTAGCCTAGCGATTAAACACAGCGGGGATACGACGCTTAACGTTAACACGGCAAGCCTTTTGCGTCATATAGGTGCGCTTGAAAAGGTATAAAAAAATTAAAAATGGAAATACTCTCCTCACTTGAGGAGGGTGTTTATGTTAAAAAGAATATTCGTAGTAGCGGTATTTTACCTAACGATTATTTGTTTATGGACGGTTACTGCCGTTCCGATTTTTGAAAATCACGCGGATAAATTTGAAGTGACCTATAAGGCTAGTTCGACGGCTAATTTTATAAATTTAACTAAAAAAGAGTTTAAGTTTAAAAGCGGAATTAAAAGCGAAAGTGCTGATATTAAATTAAACGCTTTTAACTTGAAGGAATTTTTAGACGTTTACGATGCGGAAACGGTATTTATCGAAAAAACAGAGGCGGGGGTTAGTTATTACGCTTATTCAAACAAAATTAAATATAAAAAAATAATTGACGGAAAGAAAATAAACTTACACATAAATATCTCTAACGACGGTGTTACCGTGGGTTCTCCTATAATTTTTGGTGGATTTTAAATTGATAGGTATATATCTCGATTTAGTGGCAATAATCACCCTACAAGAAAAAAGGAGAAACTAAAAATGAAAGAGACAGAAAACAAATTTTTAAACTTTATGCGCAAGAATGCCGTGTATTTAATTTTAACGCTTTGTATTCTTGCAATCGGAACGTCAGTTGCGTTAATGCTGGTTAACCGCCAAAACCAACTTGATGCAAACCCTAACCCCGATTCGCCCAGTATCGAATCGCCCGACGTGCCGTCGGACTCTACCGACGATACGCCAAGTGACGTAGTTGATAAGCCTGACGATACTCCCACATCACCAGTTGACACACCCGTTGTGTTCGTTATGCCAGTTGAAACCCCGACTACGGTTGGCGAGTATAGCGAAAGCATGGTGTGGAATAGCACTTTGGGTAGATTTTCCGCACACCTAGCAATCGACTTTTTTGCAAACGAGGGAACGGACGTGCTTTGTGTTTACGACGGAGTGGTTAAGAGTGTGGACAGTTCCCTTCTTAAAGGAACGACTATCGTAATTGACCACGGCGACGGTTTGGAAACGGTTTATAACTCTCTTGCCGACGGTGAAAGCGTGTTCGTGGGGCAAGCGGTTAGTCAAGGAACTAAATTAGGTAGCGTATCTGTCACCAACAGACAAGAGGCAGGGGACGGCGCACACTTGCACTTTGAGGTGTTGGAGAACGGCGTAAACGTCGACCCTTCAAAATATCTCGTTCTCGACGAAAAATAATTTTAAGGCATAGTAAAAGAAAATTCCGAATATGATAGTTATAGTTTTAATTATCGTTTTCGGAGTTTTTTTATGAAAAAAATCGCGAGTTTATTTTTAGTTGTTTTAACCGTTTTTTTCTCGTTCGGCTTTTATGGTTGCGGAGAAAAGGACACGGCAACCCTATACGATATTTCGATAAAGTTATCAGATAAGCGCATAGAGGGAGTTATGACTATTGATTTTTATAACGATACCGATAACGCGCTAGGTGAATTAAAGTTCAACCTCCACGCAAATGCGTTTAGAAATGGCGCAAAATATTCCCCTATATCTAGCCAGTATCTTTCTAAGGCTTACCCTAACGGAATAAACTACGGCGAGATGCTTATAAATTCGGTAACGAGTAACGGCGAGAATTTAGAGTATTCCGTTTGCGGTGTGGACGAGAATATTTTATCAGTTGCGCTCGCTAACGAAGTTTTTCCCGAAGAGCGCGTGAGCGTCACCGTTTGCTATACCATAACGCTTGCCAACGTCGTGGCTAGAACTGGGATAAACGAACATACTATTAATCTTGCAAATTTTTATCCTATACTTTGCGCTATAGACGAGAACGGATTTTACGAGTGCGTTTATTATTCTAGCGGTGACCCCTATTATAGCGAGTGTGCGGACTACAACGTCAGCATCACCCTAGATAAAGATTATACTGTTGCGTCAAGTGGAAAGTTTATTAAAAGAGAAAACCAGGGCACTTTAGCAAAGATTACTTACGAACTTAAAAACGCTCGTTCGTTTGCGTTCGTCGTTTCCGATAAGTTCGAAAGCATTACTGATAATTCTACTGGGATAGAGATTATATATTATTTCTACGAGGACGAAAACCCGCTACTAGCAATGCAGGCGGCGGTCAAAAGTATAAAACTCTTTGAGGAAAAATTCGGGGAATATCCTTATCCTACATATTCGGTAGTGCAAACGGAGTTCGTTCAAGGTGGAATGGAATTTCCCGCTCTAGTTATGATAAGTGACAGTTTAGAAAAAGAGGCTTACGCCGAGGTGGTCGTTCACGAAACTGCTCATCAGTGGTGGCAAACGGCGGTTGGAAACAACGAGATTGAAAGCGGGTTCTTAGACGAGGGGCTCGCAGAGTATTCGGTAATTACCTTTTACGAGTACTACCCAGAATATAATCTTACCAGAGAGCAGATTATCGAATCGTCCGAAAAAACTTATAAGACTTTCTGTTCGGTGTACGATAAACTTTTCGGGGAAGTGGATACTTCGATGACCAGAGGGCTTTACGAGTTTAAGGGAGAATACGAATACGTCAATATCGCTTACATAAAGCCTTGTATAATGTTTGATAATTTAAGGAAAACGATAGGGGACGAAAGCTTTTTTAAGGGGTTAAAAAAGTATTACGAGGAATATAAGTTCAAAAACGCTAAGCCAGACGATTTAGTTGGAATTTTTGAAAAAATGGGAAAAGACACAAACGGATTTTTTAACAGTTTCTTCGAGGGAAAAGATATTATTTAAATAAAGCGTCGCTAGAAAGCGGCGCTTTAATCTTTTTTTATATGGAAAAATTTCTTAAATTTAAAAAATAATTTTAATTTAGACATTTAATTAAAGGTTATTTATTGACAAAATCAAGTTAAAATGTTAAACTAGTTTCGTCTATATGTAAAAAAGTCTAAAAAGGGAGACTGTATGAAAAAATTTCTCAAGATATTAATGGCAGTTGCTTTGGCAGTATGTTTCGTTTTACCGGTAGTTGGTTGTGATAACACTACGAGCGGAACCAACGAACCCGGCTTAAAATGCAAAAAAATCGGCGGTGTTTACACCGTTTACGATTACGTTCAAGAAGAAGGCGTTACCGTTCTTGATCTCGGCGAAGAACTTCCCGCAGACGTAACGGACGTTCGTATCAAAAAAGGTGCTTTTTCAGGCAACGGAACTCTTACTAAGATCATCGTTTCTGATAAAGTTAGCAAAATCGATCAGGGTGCATTTGAAAAGATGAGCGCACTCGTAACTTTGGAAGTTCCTTTCGTTGGTAAGTCTAATCATTCTGACGTTACTATGGGTGAAACCGCTAAGGGTGAAGACAAGGCAGTTGACGCTGAAAGAACGATTGCGCACTTCTTTGGAACTAGTGAGTACGATGCAGGTATTGCTATTACCGTTAAGTATAACGCAAACGATTCAACCACTTGCTATATGCCCGTAACCTTTAAGGAAGTTATCGTTAACGCTACTTCTGATTATAGCATTCCGATGTATGCTTTTAACGGTGCGGTTAACCTTTCTTCTATTAAACTCAACGGTAAAATTGACCTCATCGGTGAACACGCGTTTGACGGCGTTAAGGAAATGAAAGAAATTGAAATTCCTGCAACCGTGACCAAAATTTATAGCGGTGCTTTTGCAAACTGCTCAAAGCTTGCTACCTTAAAGTTTAGCGGAACTTCAACTCTTACTGAAGTTGAAGAAAACGCTTTCGTAGGAACGGCTCTTAAAGATACTGCTCTTGACGGCGTGCTTAACTTATCTGCTGACGAGAAAGTGGAAATTTTCGGTGAATAATTATTAAATCAAAACAATTCAAAAGGAGTGAACGATTCGTTCACTCCTTTTTTATTTGCTGTTTATTAAGTTGTTAGTTTCCAAGCGTTACGCTTTCTAACGTGTAAACTAGCGCACCCATACAGTTAAACGTGCCGAACGCTAATAAAGGCGCTGCGTATTCAACCATAAACGCCTTAAACGGAAGTTCTTTGGTTGCTGATTTTTGAATTTTAATAAAATGATACGAGCCTGTGTTTTCCGTTGCGTTGATGATATAGCGAACGTTGTTTACCGGAATATCGTTTGCGACCGCGTCGCCAAAGGCAATACCTTTATTGTTTCTAAACGTCGAAGAATCTTTTAGCGTTACTGCTAAGGTTTTTTCTATTCCGTAAGAGGGAGAAACTACCGGTAAGTTGTGAGTCGTTTTTTCCTGCACTGTGAAACTTCTTAAAGCGAATAATAGTTGCGTATTATCGATTAGCGTTTTATAAGTATATTCAAACTCTTTCGTGTCGCTATTAGGTTGTTCTCCTAAAACGTTGGTAACCATCGTGTATTTATTTTGGTTATACGAGGTTATATATTGATATTCGTGAATTTCAACCTGTGCTGTTTCTTCGTCGCTAGTTGGCAACCTTAGGTAAGCGTTGTTTACTTTGTAATCGGAATATATCGGAGCAAAGCTGTGACCTTGAGATAGAAAATAACAACTGGAATAAATGGTGTCCTTATGAGTCGTTTGCTTTGCGCCTATCGTGTAATCAACGTTTATTGAGAAGTCCGTTTCAAGGTGATAAATTTTGCTATCCGTCCAGTCAATATCCGTCGTTATTCCGTCGGGAAGGAAGTCTAGTGCAGAAAGTTTTACGGTCATTTTACCGTCGGTAAATTCGTACTTAACGATCTCGTCTGTAATAACGCTTGATTTGAGGACGAGGTCGTTATAGTTATCAACGAGGTTTACCGAATAGGTAAGCGTTTCAAGCAGTCCCGTCGACGATTGCCCGCCGAGCACGTTTTGGTTAAAAGATAATTGTGTTTTTTGTGAGCAACCCGCTAGACTAAACGCCATGGTTAGCGCAAGCGCTAAAGAAATTACGGTTAGAGAAAGTTTCTTCATTTTCTCCTCCTTATATTTATTTGACGGAGGGCGAACCCACCGCGGTTAATTATAGCCGTTTAGATAATAATAACATAAATATAAAAAAATGTAAAACTTATTCTAATGAAAAAAATTTTAAAATTATTGATAATATGCCAAAAATAGACTATGAATATGATATAATCAAAGTATGATTAATTTATTTACCTGTGATTCGTATTTTGAATTGTTTAATATCTTAACCGAGCAACTAAAAGAGCATTCAAATTCCGTTGATAAAAAGCGAGTTGTGTTCTGCGAGGCTAAAGTGTCGCTTATGATAGAGCGATACCTTTGTGGTGCTTTCGGGGGGGCTTTTAACACCAAAGTTTATTCTTTTGGCAAATACCTTATTAAAAAAGAGCCCTTAAAGAACGTTTTATCAAAAGAAGGCTCGGCGATGGCGATTAAGCGAATACTTAATAAAGTATCCTTAAAGAGCCTAAAAAATAGCAAGGCAAATCTTGCCTCCACGCTTTACGATTTAATCATTCAGTTAAAGAGTGCCAAGATAGAGCCTGAGGTTTTGGCGGACGGCGTATCAAAGTCTTCTTTTAACGTGCTTAAAAATAAACTTGACGACGTTGCCCGTATTTACTACGAGTATGAAAAGTTCTTAATTGAATCGTGTGCAGACGACCAAAGTTCTATATTAAAAAGGCTCCCTGAAGTTATCGCTAGCGATGACGAGATAAAGGAAAGTGACGTTTATATCGTGGGATTTAGCGGGTTTACCGCACAAGTTCGTGCGGGACTTGAATCGCTTATGGAAAACGCAAGGTCGTTTACCGCGATTTTTACCGAGGGGGAAAATCTCCAAGCGTTCGTCAACGAAACGGCGGAATTTATTCGCGCGCTCGCAAAAAATAAAGGCTTTCCCTTGGTGGAAAAAAGAGTGCGAAGCGGGTATTCGTTAGAGGCTAAAAGGATAATAGATAATCTTTTTACGCCCGTTTCAAAGAATACGGAAAAGATTAAAACGGACAAGGTGTTCTGCCTTTCTGCTAAATCTTCAGTAAAAGAGATTGATAGAATTGCAAATATTATTAAAGGCAAGGTTTTATCGGGAGAATGTAGATACCGTGATTTTACAGTTGCGATTCCAGAAAATTCAATTTACGGCGGGCTTATTGCCGATACTTTTAATAGTTACGGAATATCTTATTTCTTAGACGAAAAATTAAGCGTTCATTCTCACCCGCTCGTCACCTTGATTTTGGCGTTTATTGATTCTAAACGCAGAAATTACGAGAGTAAAACGCTAGCTGGCTTTTATAAAAACCCGCTGTTCACCGACGACAAAACGCTTGCTGACCGCTTTGAAAATTATTGCTTAAAGTATAACGTTAATTTTAAGGGCGTAGAAGAGCCGTTTACCTTTGAGGAGTCGGGGGGGAGTCTTGCCACCCTTAATTCGTTTAGAGAAAAAATTATTAATACGCTCACTTTATCTAGCATTAAAGAAATGCTTGAAAGTTTAGCCGTTAAAGGTAAACTAGAAAAACTAACCAAAACGCTTACCGACCTTGGCGAAGAGGAGCAAGCGGGTGTGAACGCTCAGATTTACGATGCGGTAAGTAAACTTCTTGACGAAATGGAAGTTTATTTAGGCGGAGTAAAGATGCCAGTCAGTGAGTATAGAGCGGTGTTCGTAAGTGGCGTTAACGCTATGGAACTTTCGATTATTCCGCAGTTTAACGACGCTGTTTTCGTGGGCGATTATAAGCAAACTGCTCTAGCGAAGGCAAAGTTTTTGTTTGCCGTTGGACTAACCGACGCTGTTCCCGCGATAAAACAAGACGTGTCTTTATTAACCGACGTAGATATCGATAGATTAGAAGAGGTTAAACTCAAGGTAGAACCAAAAATAAAAGTAATAAATCACAGAACGCGCGAAGCCGTTGCCCTAGCGTTAGGCGCGTGGGAAGAAGGGCTTTATTTAAGCTATCCCTTATCCACCGTTGAGGGTAAGGAAAACGTTAAGAGCGACGTGTTTAAGTGTATAGAGCAGTTGTTTTTAGTTAAGCCGTTCCCCGAGGGTGAGGAATACTTAACCAAAAAACAAGGCAAGAAAAATTTTGCACGCTCGGTAAGTTCGTTTGCAGAGGGATATTCTGACGATTTAACTTCAGCCGTAGCCTTTTATAACGCCACAAGCGAAAACGAGCTGGACGTTCTTTTGGACAACGCCAACAAAGAACTAAAAACCCACCTTGAATTAAGCGGGGAAGAACTGGCTTTTGAAGAAATTTCTCCCACCACTATCGAAGATTATTTCGAATGCCCTTACCGCGCCTTTTTAAGTAGAACTTTAGGGATAAATAAAAGAGAAGAGGGCAAGGTGGATGCGCTCTCCGTGGGAAACCTTATGCACGAGATTATGAAAGATTACGTCAAGAGAATAGAGGAAGTTGCTGACCAAGAGACTTCTGATAAGCTTTTTGATAAGGTGTGTGAAAAGATTTTCAAAGATAAAAAATACGAAAAATATCAAAAGGACGTAGTTACTAAAAACGATATCGTTCGCGCGCTTACCGAGTGCAGAAAGTATTGTTATAGAACTTATTTAGCAATAAAAAACGGCGCTTTTAAGCCTAAAGATGTAGAATTGTCGTTTGGCGGAGACACTGCTATTTCTCTAAACGGCGGAAAGGTTAAGCTCAAAGGAAAGGTCGATAGGGTAGATTTAACCGACGACTATTTTAGAATATTAGACTATAAAACTGGTAAGGTAAAGGGGAGTGACGCTGCTCTTTATTACGGGCAAGAACTTCAACTTTATCTATACGCAAAAGCGTATAAGCAACAGCACGAAAACCTCACTCCTGCGGGGCTTTATTATCTGCCTATTTCTGATAAGTTCGAGACGGAAGATGATAAAGAAAAGGCTATGGCTAAGGGAAAAACGCTTAACGAAGAGAGTGCTCTAATCGCTCAAGATGAAGAATTCTTCAAAAACGCTGCGAGCGATTTTATGCCGGTTAGCATAGACGAGAAGAGTGGTGGTATTAAAAACGCACTTTCAAGAGAGGATATGGATAGTTACGTTGAATATGCATATAAGGTAAGCGATATCGCTGCTAAGCAGTTGTGCGAGGGGGTAATCGTACCTTCTCCCGCCAAAGAAGCGTGCAAGTACTGCGATTATAAGGCTATGTGCAAAAGCGCGTTCGTTGGAGAGCGAGAGGAAAGAACGGTCACTTCAAAGACGATTATAGACGCTGTAAAAGGAGGTGCGGAAAATGGCGAACTTGACTAGTGCGCAAGAAAAAGTCGTAAACCACGAAAAAGGCAATATCCTTATTTCCGCATCGGCGGGTAGTGGTAAAACGCACACTATGATTGAGCGGGTCATAAGGCTAATCTTAAACGGCAAGGCGCGCGTGGAAGAAATTTTAGCGGTTACTTTTACCGAAAAGTCGGCTGCGGATATGAAGGAAAAATTAAAGTCCGCATTAATAAAAACGGTGGACGAGAGCGGGGCGAAGTGGCTTGTAGAGCAAATCAACGCCGTTCAAACTTCGGATATATCCACCATTCACTCGTTTTGTGCAAGGCTTATTAGGAACTATTTTTATCAAGCGGGAGTTGCGCCCGACTTTAAGATTGCAGACGACGGTGAGGCGGCTGTTATCCTCCAGCAAAGCCTCGATAAAGTTATGCGTGAATTTTACGAGGGCGGAGAAGAATGGTTTTATAAACTTGTTGATAGGCACGTCGTTAATAGGGCGGATTCTGGACTTAGGGATCTTTTGGTCGATGCTTACGATTACGTTGGAAACGAGGCGGATAAAGAAGAGTTTTTAAATAAATATAAGTTATATTTTACCGAAGAAGGAGTTGAGGCTTTCGCTAGGGAATATAAGGAAAATATTGACAAAAAGCTAGCCGTTTTTAGCTCGGAAATAAAGCGGGCGAGAAAATATTTTGCCTCTGAATCGTTGCCAAAGTCGGAGGCGTTTTGTAAGGGTATTGAAGAGGATATAGCCGCGTTTTTAAGCGTGGATAGCGTTTATGAATTAAAGGCGTTTTACCCTTACGAGCGCAAGGTTAGCACGGAAAATAAACTTGCCGAAAGGGCTTTGGCTTATAAAAAAAGCGCGGTGGGTATTAGAGATAGACTGAAAAAAATTATCGAATCGGTGGCGAACAGTGTAACCGACGAGCAGACGGAAAAACAGCGCGTAGCGTCTTATTACAAGCACGTCGAGGGCTTTATAACGATTCTTAAAAGATTTTCCGAAGTTTACGAAAAGGCAAAGAGAGAGGAAAACCTCCTTGATTTTAACGACCTAGAAAGGTTTACTTTGAAGATTTTAGAAAACGAGGAAATTTTAGAGGAAGTTAAAAGCAGGTATAAATATATTTTCATTGACGAGTATCAAGACGTAAACGCCGTTCAAGAGAAAATTTTAACGCTAATATCTAGCGATAATCTTTTGATGGTAGGTGACCTAAAACAAGGTATTTACGCGTTTAGAGGGTGTAGGTCGGAAATTTTTGCGGGTAAACTTATCGATATGCCCGCTAGAGGCGAAGAGGTTATTAGGCTTAACGAGAACTTCCGATCAGCCAAAAAAGTTATAGAACTCGTTAACAAAATTTTTTGCTACTGCATGACCACTAGTTTTTTTGAGGAGAATTATGCGGGTAGCGCAGAACTCGTGTTTGGCGGGCTTTTCCCCGACGGCTACGAGGGAAGAACGGCAGTTCATCGTTTAGCACAGGGCAGAGAGACGAAAAAGCCACAAAAACCCGTCGTTTACGACCTTCTTTCTGAAGTTATGGAAGATAGTGAAAAAGATTTCGGTTCAACCGTTTCACTTTTAACCGAGATAATTAACGACGAACTAGGAAAGACTATTTACGACGTTAAAAACAAGTGTGAACGTCGCGTGAGAATGGGGGATATTGCCATTTTAACAAGGGCGAAGAGCAACGATTACGCCGCGAATATCGTTAAAGGGCTCACTGCTCACGGTTTTTCGGTGGTTGCTGACGCAGAGGAAAACGTTTGCGATTTCCCAGAGATTTTAATGCTAATTAACGCACTAAAATTAGTGGATTGTTTCGAACAAGACCTCCCGCTTGCATCTACGTTAAAGAGCGCTATCGGTGGGTTTACCGAAGAAGATTTATTTAAGATCGTGCGGTTTTATAAGGATAATAAACAAGCTAAGAGTTTTTATCAGGCTTATTCATATTATCTTGAAAACGGCGAAGGAGAACTTAAAGAAAGACTAAAAGCGTTCGACGAATACTTTAAAAAAGTGAGATTTCTCTCTGACTTTTTAGGGGCGGAGGGAACGCTTAAAAGGTTAGTGGAAGAAAAAGAAGTTGAGGCGCAAGTCCTAGCGGAAAGAGATGGTGAGGTTAAACTACAACGCATAAAGAGGTTTATCCTTGCGGCAGTTTCTGGGAACAGAAAACTTACCGTAAAAGAATTCCTTGCTAAAGTTGAGAGTAGTGACGACGCGTTTTCGCTTTACGAATGTGGAGAGGAAAACGCCGTTAAGGTCATGACTATGCACAGTTCTAAGGGATTGGAATTCCCCGTCGTTATCGTGTGTGGTTTGGAGCGCCTATTCGATTCGCAAGACGACAGAAAGGAAATATTCTTTAATAGAAAATATGGGTTCGTGCCTAGATATTATAACGAAGAGCAAAGGATTAAGGAAAGAACGCTCTTTAGAGGGGTTATAACAGCTAACAACGAGGAAGAGAGAATTAGGGAAGAGATGAGGCTTTTTTACGTGGCTGCAACTAGAGCGACTTATTCGTTGCATCTGGTGTTTAGTGGACTAAAAGACACCCGCTCGGATGAGTTCGTTTGGGCAACCCGCTTTTCTGATTTTATTCCGTCTAGCGTAGAGGCTATCGTTCATCAACCCGACGAGTTTGAATTTACCGAACTTAAAAAAGGTAGACGCAAAGTAATATTTGCAAGCGGTGACGAATCGTTAAGCAAGCAAGTTTCTGATAGGCTATCATTTAAATATCCGCACGAAGAGGCTATTGACTTACCGCTTAAGTGTAGCGTTTCTCTTGCGAGCAAGTCGGAAGAGGAAGAAGAATATAAAAGCTACAAAGTTTACGCTGAGGCGGAGACTGATGCTGATAGAGGAACTACCGCGCACAAGATATTAGAGCTTTACGATTTCTTTTCTGGTGAAGATTTTTATTCGCAAGTGCAGAAAATGGTGGACTGCGGTTTGGTTGAAAAGAGCGATATTGAGAAGCTTGACCTTGAAAAAATTTGCCGTGCGGTAAACGGCGAGTGGCGCGAGGTGCTTAAAGGCAAAAAGCTTTATAGGGAAAAAGATTTTCTAACCGCTATTGAGGCAGGAGCAATATTTCCGCAAAAGAGTAGCGGAGAAAAACTCGTGCTTCAAGGGGTTATCGACCTTTTATGCGTTGACGGCGACGAGGCTTATATAATTGACTACAAGTACTCTACTAAAAGTAGAGAGGGGCTTAAAGAGTTTTATAAAAAGCAACTTGACCTATACGCTTACGCGGTGGAAAAGGTGTTAAAAGTTAAAGTCGTGAGTAAAAAGATAATAAATCTTTTGAGCGGGGAGTGGGTGGATATTCCCTAAAAGCATCCGCGATTTAACAAAATAAGACAGAATATCCCTATAAAAATAGGTTATATTGAGTGAGAGGTGAAATATGGGAAAGATTTCTGACTTGCTCAATGCAATATTTTTTTGGCTGACCGAAGAGGGACTTTTTGCCGTTTGCTTTTGCGCTTTAACGGTGGCGTTTGTGATTAACCTGATTTTGTCGTTAACGCTCGGTGGATACGGAAAGAAGAAGCGGTTATGGTATTATTTTTCCTTACCGTTCGTCTTGCTTTTGCAATTAACCTTAACGCTAAGTGCAGACGGTAGTTTTTCTCTCGTAGTATTGAACGTGGTGGCGTCGTTAGTATATCTTTTTGCTAGCTTATTGCTTAAAGACAAAAAGACGGCGACTGAAGATAACAGGTTTTCTTTTGCTAGAACGCTGAGCGAGAGGGTCAAGGAAGACGTTCCCGAAGTTTTAGACGGAGAAAAGATGCTTAGTAATTATCAGTCAAAGAGGAAACCGCCGAGAGACGAGCTCGTTATGGAAGAGGAAGAATTAGAGCCCCTCCGTCCGTCACAGGTGGAAGAGTTGATTAAGGGCAAAACTGCGGCGGAGTACGGTTTGGATTTTTCGCACGTTAAAAACGTTCTGTCAAGGCTTGATTATTTTTCGCTTTCTCCAGCCGATAAAAGGCAAGTGAAGGAGTTAGAGGCAACTTTGGTTTTGGCAGAGCAAGGCGATTTTTCCGACGTTGTGAAAGAACGGGTGAACGACGGTTTGGGTTCGCTTCTTAAAATAATGTCTAAATACGGCGTATGACAAAAACAGATATTTTAGTAAAGAAACCGCTACTGATGCGGTTTTTTTAATATAAGGTTGACAAACACCGTTTAAATACATTATAATAGAATATCATAATAGGTGTATTGTGCGAATCAATCGCTAACTGATAAGGGAGGTTACTCTGTGAAGAAAATTTTAACTATTACGTTGACGATCTTGGCGTGCTTATGTTTGTCGCTTTTTGCAATAAGTTGTGCTAGCAGTAACACGTTCAAAGTCACCTTTGATTTGGACGGAGGAACGAGAGTTGGCGGCGGCGCGATTATCCAAGAGGTGGAGAGTGCTGACGCAATCGTTGCTCCTACTGCCGAGAAAGAGGGGTATACTTTCGTTAGTTGGGACGTGCCTCTTTCGAGCATTACTAAGGACGCTAACGTAAAGGCGATTTGGGAAAAGAACAAAATTACCGTAACTTTCAGCGTTATGGGCGGAGAGTATAAAGAAGATAGTGGCGCGCTAACGCAGACTGTTAAAGATGCTAGTAGTCTTATTCTTCCGGTGTTTACCAGAAAAGGTTATACCCTTTCGTGGGATAAAAAAGTTTCTGAAATCACCACTTCGTGTACCGTTATCGGCGTTTGGGTTCCTAACGAGTATAAGATTACCTTCCTGGATGAAGACGGAAAAGTGATGAGCGATATTGCTCCTCATACTATAAGATTTGACCAACACGCAGACAAAATGCCCGTGCCAAAGAACGACGAAAAGAAGTTCGTTGGTTGGAAACTTCCTTCTGGATATATGCTTACCGAGGGTATGACTTGGACTTACGACGAGGACGTTTCAGTCACTGCCGTTTGGACGGACTATACTAAGTATGCGATTAACTATGACCTAAACGGAGGTAGCCCCGCCGGTCTTCCTACCGTTTATATAGAAGGCAAGGG